>DATCFS010000161.1:0-7676 GCA_036509375.1 Acidimicrobiales bacterium | reverse complement strand
AGTAGCGCGGATGCCTCCGGGCGCTTCTTGCAAATCACGATTGCGAACGGCGCTATACGCGAGGTATCCCGATAAGACAACGGCCATCGCGAGGGCGACGAAGAACCAAGGTCCCAGGACCCTTTTCCGTCCCATATCGTCGACCGGGGCCCCTCCGTCGCTCCCGGCCGTTGACTCGGGCACTTCGGCTTTTGACATCTTGATTTCCCCTAGGAGTCGGTGGCAGAGATGGAAATCCATGCAAGGTTCTTCGAGCGCCGAACGCTTCGCGCGGCCTTGCACGCCAATGTACTTGCTGGAACCCGTAAATTTTCGAGTAGAGAAAGTGAATCAGAGCTGAAAAGATGATCACGTCTCGTGCATCAAGGTGGACGATGCGTTTCCGACAACTGTGAAGACTCACTGTGAAGACTCACTGTGAAGTCTCACTGTGAAGTCTCACCACCCGTGGGCGCTAGAGGACTCGAACCTCTGACCTCAGCCGTGTGAAGGCTGCGCTCTAACCAACTGAGCTAAGCGCCCGGAACGTCAATCCTACTTCGCCTCGTGTTCCCGCGCTTTTATCGAGCGAAGTAGCCTTTCTTCGTGCCAGACAACAGTGACGTTCCCGCAGAAAAGACGTCGCGATTCTCGCGCCGTCCGAGGAAGATCTCCGCGGTGTCTCGCGAGGTAGTGCTGGGCCTTGACAAGATTGAGCGCACCGTCAGCCTCGTTGGCGGCGCCATTGCGATGGTCTTGGCGGCCTACGAGATCCCGGACCTCCTGCACAATCGACACATCATCGAAACGGCGAAGTACGTAAAGGGCAAAACCTGTGCGACCGGCTACAAGCACGTGGCGGCGCAGTGCCAGAAGTCCGTCCTCGTTCATCCCTCCTACTGGCTTCCTCAGTTCCTGCTTATCGTGGTCTTTGGCCTCGGCATCATCCTCTTTGCGCTCCTACGAAAGCGCGTCGGCGTCGTCACCACGGCCCTCGTCCTCTGGCTCGCCCTGTCGACGGCCGGTCTGCCGTTCCTCTTCGTCGCGGGCTGGTTGATCATGCGGGCCTTTCGACTCCAGAAGTACGGTGACGCGTCCTTTAGTGGTTCGAATCGACGGGCGAAAGAGATCGCCAAGGAACGAAGAGCTTCCGGTACGCCCGCAAGGACGAAATCCCGGTCGAAGACGACGGTCACTGACGGTGTGTTAGTTCCCGGTCGCGCCGCTCCCCCCACCGCGTCCAAGCGCTATACCCCGAAGCAGAAACCGCGTAAGCGATAAGCAGTGGGAAAACTCGGTCTCGACTATCCAACGAAGTGGGGCCGCTCCTTTCCCACTAGGTGCGTGCGATCGCTCATTCATAGTTCTTTTCTCGTTCCCTACACCCGCTATTTGTCCACGCTGGAAGTTCGTGACGTCGACAAGATTCAAGGTCCCGCTCCCTTCGTCTTCGTCGCGAACCACACCAGCAATATGGATACGCCGATCGTCCTGGCCGCGTTGCCCTCCGCGATTCGGCGACGGATCGTGGTCGCCGCCGCGATGGACAACTTCTTCATGGACTCCGGACGGGCCTTTCGCACGGTGTTGGTCTTTAACGCCATTCCGATCGATCGCCACAAAGTGAATCGACGAAGCGCGCAACAGGCACTCGAACTCGTCGAACAGAAGTGGAACTTGCTGATCTACCCCGAAGGCGGCCGCACGCCCGACGGTGAGCTCCACGAGTTCAAGGGTGGTGCCGCCTACCTGGCCGAGCGCTCCCACGCGACAGTAATTCCAACGTACATCCACGACTCGGGATGGCTCCAGGGTCCGAAATACGCCAAGGCCGCCAAGTTCGTGACGGCGCCCGACCAACATCGCCATCACGTCATCGTCACCTTCGGTGATCCCATGCACGTCGAAGAGGGCGAGAACATCCGCCGGTTCAACAATCGGATCATCGACGCCGTTGAGCACCTCGGCCGCGAAGTGAGCGGTGACGCGACCTACGGCGTGAAAACGCTCGACGGCCTCTAGGAGGCGAGCACCCGGCACCGCTCCAGGTAGAGCAGGTCGGCCGCAGTTTCGAGTGGTTCGAGGGCCGTGCCCACCACCGACGACAACACTTCGTCGGCCAACCAGGGATTCATCGCGAGCACCGGCCCGTGCGCGTAGGTCGCCCAGATGTTCTTCGTCCGGTACCCGTCGACCCTGCCGTCGTTGCCACGGCCCTTGGTGACGGTGCCGAACGGTGGCACGCCTTCGATCGACGTCTGTCCGCCGTGATTCTCAAAACCGACGAGCACGTTCGGTCCCACGCGCACGCACAGTTCACCGACCGCTCGACGTTCGCCTCGTTTGGTGACGACCGGCACGATGCCGAGACCTTCAAATTGGTCGTTGCCTTCGACGCAAAAGGTCTCACCGAGAATTTGGAGTCCGGCGCAGACCGCCACGACGTGCGCACCGTCACTGACGCGGTCTTTGAAGACGGACGTTCGAAGGAGATCGGCGGCGAGGCGTTGCGGTCCGTCCTCTCCCCCACCCATCAGATAGAGCTCGGCCGAAGGGACCTGATCGCTGATGCCCGCTTCGACCAGGGTCACGTCGATACCGCGTCGGCGGGCGCGCTCGGCCACGACCAATCCGTTGCCACCGTAGCCGTAGGTGCCGAGCAGGTCGGGAAAGAGCACGCAGATCGTGATCACGCGTCCGACCTCGCCAGCCAGTCACTGAAGGCGGTGTAGTTCGCGAGCAATGAGATGGTCTCCTTGGACTTCGGGATACTCTCCTCGTCGTCGACGACGACGTACGCCACCTCTGCGTAGTCGAGGCGCGCCGCGAGGTCGAGGCGACGATCCCCGAGGCAGTAGACGGTGTGGCCCCGGAGCATCTCGAAGGGCACGTCGTAGAGCCACGAGGGATCGCGTCCGTCGGCCACGCGAGCGTTGATGGCCACCCAGACGTTCGCCTCGTTGTTCGGCAACGTCGCCAACATCGAGGCGAACCCCGAGGGGTTCTTCGCGAGCAGGAGCTGCAGTGTATGGCCGTTCCAGCGCCGGACACTGAATCGTCCCACCACGCTCTGGAGGGCATTGATGCGCGTGACGGCACCACGCAACTCCACGCCAAGGGCGTGCAGTGCGGTGAGCGCCATGGCGGCGTTCGATCGGTTGAAGTCGCCCGGCATTGCGAGCTCGAGGTCAATGGATTCGCCGTCGACCACGAGATCGTCGCCGAGGGTGGTGGTGACGGCGAGCGGCTTGGCGAAGCCGCACGAGCAGTGCCACGACGTCCCGACGTGACTGATGGCCAGCGTGCACTTGGGGCATGAGACGGCGTCGGCGAGCCACGTCGTGGGCACGTCACACCAGAGCGGGTGGTTGGCAACTTCGGCAGCGTAGACGACGAGTGGGTCGTTCGCGTTGGCGACCACCACGAGTTCCGGGTCCGGCGAGGACGTCAGCATTGACCGCCAGCGCTCCGCCATTTGACGAACCTCATTGGCCCGGTCCAATTGGTCGCGCGAGAGATTGAGGAGCACGACAACGCGCGGATGCGTCGTGCGAAGGGTGTCCGGCAGCCACGCTTCGTCCACTTCCAAGGCGACGTTCGCGCTTCGACTTTCGACGAGTGCCGCCACGTGACCGGCCGGCATGTTGGCGCCCGTCTGATTCGAGGTGACGACGCCTCCCCACCCGGCTGCGACCATCGAGGTGGTCGTCGTCTTGCCATTGGTTCCGCTCACGAGGATGATCGTCCGGTCCTTGGCGAGCGACGCCACGAGATCCGGGGCGATCTTCATGCCGACTCGCCCGCCCACGACGGTGCCGGATCCCTGACCGGTGAGGCGGGAAAGGCCATTCACGGCCCGAACGGCCCTCGAAGCGACGTCGCTGCGCAACTTCGAACCCTTGCTCATTGCAGTAACGCTAATGGCGCAGAAAAACACAAAAGGCCCGACCGGGGGGTGGTCGGACCTTTTGCAAAACCAATGCATGTTCAATTGGGGAATTGAAAAAGCAGGCTGGAACCAGTATGCCGTTCGGACAGGTATCTTTCAACAGCATGGCGCAGATATCTCTCATCTGTATAGTAGATATATGGAGATCCGCCAATTAGAGGCCCTGATCGGCATCGCCGACCACGGCACCTTCTCCGGTGCCGCCGAAGTTCTGGGCACCGTCCAGTCGAATATCTCCAATCGAATCGCCCACCTGGAGAGCGAGCTGGGCACCGAACTCGTCGATCGATCGACCGGAGCCCTCACCGAATCGGGCGAGATCGTGGTCGACCGGGCTCGACGGATCCTCGGCGAACTCCGCGCCATCGCGTCGGACGTCTCCGAACTGAACGCCGACATCCACGGTGAGGTGGTGCTCGGCATGATCGGCTCGGCCGGTCGTTGGATCGTGCCCCTGTTACTCGAAGCCCTTCGCTCCACGTATCCGCACGTGGCGCTACACATCGTCGAAGGGACCAACTCCGTCATTGAGCCGCAATTGGTGAAGGGCCAACTCGACCTCGCCGTCCTCGCGTGGCCCATCAGCGCACCGGAACTGACCGGTGTGGACCTCTTCAGTGAGGACCTCGTGGTGATCGTCGATAAGCAGCACGCGTTGGCGAAACTTCCCGAACCACTCTCCTTCGAGACGTTGGCCGAGTACGAGATCCTCCTCCCCTTTCGCGGCACGCCCATTCGTCGCGAGATCGACGAAGCCAGTCGCACCAAGGGCGTGGAGTTAAAGCCGCTGATTGAACTCGACGGCCTGCGCACGATTGCCTCACTCACCTTCGACGGGTACGGACCGTCGATTCTGCCGGCGACCATGTTGTCCAAGCACCTTCGCGACAAGTTCGTTGGTCGACACATCGACGGCATCGCCAAGCGACGAGTCCTCCTCACCACCCGTCGATTCGGATTCCCCGCCGCACCGGTGCGCGCCATTCACGCCCTTCTCATCGACGTCGTGAAGAACGCCCAGAACGTCCCCGACGGCGTGTACTTGGGTAAGCCCAATGGCCTCTAGAAGCCTGATCTCACCACTCGCGTCGCCCCGACAAGTGGCTGACTTCATAGCCCAGCGCGACAAGCGCTTCAAGCCAATCATTGCGTTAGCCGGACCGCCGCCCCTGAAGCGCCGCGCCGCAGGCGTGGACGACCGCTTCCCTTCGCTCGTGCGGGCGATCACGCACCAACTACTCGCGACCAATGCCGCCACGACGATCCACGGCCGCGTCATCGCGACCTGCGGCGGCACCGTTGACGTGCACTCCGTCATCAACGCGGGACCGGAGCAACTTCGCGCCGCCGGACTGAATAACACCAAGGCCCGGGCCATGGTGGAGCTGGCCCACGCCGTACGCGACCAACGTCTGCGCCTCGAGCGCCACGGTCGAATGAGTGACGACGAGATCGTGGCTGACGTGTCGGGCGTGCGCGGCATTGGCCCCTGGACCGCCCAGATGTACCTCATCAACACGATGGCCCGTCGCGACGTCTGGCCGACCGGCGACTACGGCGTACGCGTGGGCTGGTCCCTGCTGCACGGTTTGGACGAAACAATCAGCGAGCAAGAACTTCGTGAACGGGGCCAGCGCTTCGTCGGCGTGCGAACCTCGGTCGCGTGGTACTGCTGGGAGGCCACGCACTTCGCCAAGCTCGCCAAGTAACTTGGGTTCATGCCCACACTGACACTTGCCGACTTCGAACGCGACGCTCTTGCGGCCCTCACCACGTACGCCGCGATCCCCTGCCTCTCCCCGATGTACGACGCCGAGTGGGTCCAACACGGCTACATCGACCAGGCGATCGAACTCCTCTCCGACTGGGCGCTGGCGCGCACTCTCGCCAACTTCGACGTCGAGATCCGTCGCATCGACGGCCGCACACCGGTCCTCGTCGTGACCGTCGCCGCGACGGCACCCGGTGACGGCACCGCCGTCCTCTACGGCCACCTCGACAAGCAGCCGCCGCTCGGCGACTGGTCCGAGGGTCTCGCCGCGTTCGAACCAGTTCGACGGGGCGACCGAGTCTACGCGCGCGGCATCGCCGACGACGGCTACTCGACCTTTTCGGCGCTCCTCGCGATCGAGGCGATGGAAGCGAACAACATCCCCCACAGTCGCTGCGTCGTGCTGATCGAAGCGAGCGAGGAGAGTGGCAGTCCGGACCTCGAGGCCTACCTCGACGAACTGAAGGCTCACCTCGGCACCGTCGAACTGATGATCTGTCTCGACTCCGGTGCCCTCACCTACGACCGGCTTTGGGTGACGACGTCACTGCGCGGCGTCGTGAACGTCGACCTCACGATCGACGTCCTCGAGCAGGGTGTGCACAGCGGTTCGGCGAGCGGCGTGGTGCCGTCGTCCTTTCGCATCCTTCGCGAGCTGCTCGACCGCGTCGAGGACGCGCAAACGGGCGAGGTCCTCGTGCCGGAGCTCAACACCACCATCCCCGAAGCCGAACGAGCGGCCGCGAAGGCGATGGCCGACGAGTTCGGCGACATCATCGCTCGCGAACTGCCCACGCTGGACGGCGTCGAGCTCATGGGCGCCAGCGCCGAGGAGCGCATCCTGCGGCGCACCTGGTACCCGACGTTGTCAATCGTTGGCATTGGCGGCGCGCCGTCGCCCGAGATCGCGGGCAACGTCCTACGCCCCTCAACGACGGCCGTGCTGTCGTTCCGTCTGCCTCCGAACGTCGACGCCGAGACCGCTCGCGACGCCCTGATTCCGCTTCTCACTTCCGACGTACCGTCGTCGGCGAGGGCCACCCTCAACAACTGGAGCATCGGCAGCGGTTGGGCGACGCCTCCCCTGGCCCCGTGGCTGCGAACGGCGCTCGACAAGGCCTCCAACGACGCCTTCGGTCACGCCGTTGGCTACACCGGTGAAGGCGGCTCCATTCCCTTCCTCGCCTCGCTCGGTAAGCGCTACCCCGACGTGCAATTCGTGGCGACGGGAGTGCTCGGGCCCCAGTCCAACGCGCACGGCATCGACGAGATGCTCGACCTGCCCATGGCGGTCGGAGTCACCAATTCCGTCATTACCGTGTTGGGTGAATACGCCACCTCGAGATAGGACACTCATGAGTCAACAAGTAGATCTTTGGGTCGACCCCGCGTGCCCGTGGGCGTGGATCACGTCGAGGTGGCTCCTCGAAGCGGCCGCCGTTCGCGACCTCGACGTGCACTGGCACGTCATGAGTTTGGGCGTCCTCAACGAGGGACGGGAACTTTCTGAGGAGTACGTCGAGTTCTTGAAGACCGCCTTTAAGCCGGTGCGCGTCTTGATCGCCGCGCAACAGCGCCACGGCGCCAAGGTCGTGGAGCCGCTCTATTCCGCGATGGGTACGCGCCGTCACGTGAACCAGGAGAAGGAGTGGGACGAGATCATCACGAAGTCCCTCGCCGACTGTGGTCTCGAGGCCGATTTGGCCGAGGCCGCCGAGACGACCGACTTCGACGAGGCGCTGCGCATCAGCCACAAGGAGGGGATGGACCCCGTGGGCTACGACGTCGGCACCCCGGTCATCCACATTGGCGACGTTGCCTTCTTCGGTCCCGTCATCACCCCGGCACCCAAAGGCGAAGCGGCCGGCACGCTCTTCGACGGCGTCTGGGCCGTGGCGAGCACGCCCGGTTTCTACGAAATGAAGCGCTCGCGCACTGACGGACCGTCCTTCGAATGACCACCGAGCCCCGTTCTGG
>DATCFS010000160.1:0-3870 GCA_036509375.1 Acidimicrobiales bacterium | reverse complement strand
CAACGCTGATTTACAGCAGGAACTGGCTGAGTCCGCGCCGGAGATACTTCCCGTGTCCGACGGCACCGGTGAACGTGTTGTGCTCGATGACGACCCGTCCGCGCGAGAGCACGGTCTCAATTCGACCGTCGATGTGCATTCCCTCGTAGGCCGAGTAGTCCATGTTCATGTGATGGGTCTTCACACTGATGTCCGTCGTCCCCTTCGGGTCGTAAATGACGATGTCGGCGTCCGAACCGGGCGCGATGACGCCCTTTCGGGGATAGAGGCCAAACATCCGAGCCGGCGTCGTCGACGCCAACTCAACCCATCTCGAAAGAGTGATCTCGCCGGTGACGACGCCCTGATACAGCAGGTCCATCCGGTGCTCGACCGAACCAATGCCGTTAGGGATCTTGGAGAAGTCACCCAGACCCAGTTCCTTCTGGTCCTTCATGCAGAACGGGCAATGGTCGGTGCTCACGACCGACACGTCGTTCGTGCGAAGGGCCTGCCAGAGCGAATCCTGATGACCCTCGGCGCGAGAGCGCAGCGGTGTTGAGCAGACGTACCCCGCACCCTGGAAACCGGGCAAGGAGAGATGTTCTTCGAGACTGAGGTACAAGTACTGGGGGCACGTTTCGGCGAAGACGTTCGCTCCCATGTCGCGAGCGCGCGCAATGGTCGCAATCGCCTCGCGGGCGCTGACGTGGACGATATAGAGAGGAGCCTTGGCGACCTTGGCGAGCATGATGGCTCGGTGCGTCGCCTCCTCTTCCAACTCGACCGGTCGCGTGAGCGAATGGAATCGGGGATCAGTCTCGCCGCGAGCCAACGCCTGGGCGACGAGCACGTCGATCGCTGGGCCGTTCTCGGCGTGCATCATGATCGTCGCACCCAGCTCGCTGGCCGTCTGCATCGCGCGCAAGATCTGACCATCGTCGGAGTAGAAGACCCCGGGGTAGGCCATGAACAGCTTGAAACTGGTGACACCCTCACTGTTCGTGAGATCGGCCATGGCCTTCAACGCCGCATCATCGACGCCACCGAGAATCTGGTGGAAACCGTAGTCAATCGCGCAGTTGCCGTCGGCCTTCTCGTGCCAGATCGCCAAGGAGTCGTGCACGTCTTCACCGGTGCGCTGCACCGAGAAATCAACGATCGACGTGGTGCCACCGAAGGCCGCCGCAATCGTTCCCGTCTCAAACGTGTCCGACGCTGACGTCCCGCCGAAGGGCAGTTCCATGTGCGTGTGCACGTCGACGCCACCGGGAAGGACGTATTTACCCGTCGCATCGAGCACGCGGTCACACGTTGGTTCAACGTTCGCGAAATGTCCCGGCGTGGCGAGGGCCGCGATCTCGTCACCGTCAATCAATATGTCGTAGTACTGCTCGCCGGTCGCCGAGAGGACCTGGCCCCCCTTGATGAGAACTCGTGACATTGCCCTACCAGTCCGTGAGCGGTTCGTACATGTCGGGACGTCGGTCGCGGTAGAAGGCCCACTGCTCACGGACCTCCTTCAACACGTCCATGTCGAGGTCGCGCACGACGAGCTCGGAGTCCGAGGTGCTGGCGACGTCACCGACGAACTGGCCTCGCGGGTTCACGAAGTACGTCTGACCATAGAAGTCGTTCGTGCCGAGTTCCTCCACGCCGACGCGGTTGATCGCACCCACGAAGTACTCATTGGCGACCGCCGACGCCGGTTGCTCCAACTGCCACAGGTAGGCGGAGAGTCCGCGACTCGTCGCCGAAGGGTTGAACACGATCTTCGCGCCAGCCAAACCCAAGGCGCGCCACCCTTCGGGGAAGTGTCGGTCGTAACAGATGTACACGCCGATCCGCCCAACGGCCGTATCAAAGACCGGGTAGCCGAGATTGCCCGGGCGAAAATAGAACTTCTCCCAGAAGCCACTCACCTGGGGAATATGGGTCTTGCGGTACTTGCCGAGATAGGTGCCGTCGGCGTCGATGACCGCCGCGGTGTTGTAGAGCACGCCCTCTTGTTCCATCTCGTAGACCGGCAAGATCATCACCATGTTGAGTTCGGCCGCGAGCGCCCTGAATCGCTGGGTGGTCGGACCTTCGGGCACCGCCTCGGCGTACTCGTAATAGGTAGTGTCTTGCACCTGACAGAAGTAGGGACCGTAGAAGAGCTCCTGGAAGCAGATCACCTGCGCACCCTGGGACGCCGCTTCGCGCGCGTGATGCTCGTGGAGATCAATCATCGACTCCTTGTCGCCAGTCCACGCCGCCTGTACAAGTGCCGCTCTCACCACGTCGGTCATAGGAACTCCTTTCGAGCGATCATCGTGATCGCCCGTGGGTTGCGAATAAGTTGAACGATATCCGTGATTAATGTACCGGTCACTGAGCGCGACCCTTGAGCGGCCCCCAGGCAACGCTGAAGCCCATACCAACTCCATCGAGCGTTAGCATCTGGTCGAAGACGCGCGACTTCCGAGCGACCGTTGCGCTGCGAGGAGTTCGTCAATGAATCGAGTGAGGTTTCAGACCGTCGCGCCCATTGCCCTCTCGGGGACGCTGGTATTTTCCATCACTCTGATCGGCGAATCGCGTGCGCGGGCGTCGACGCCGACGTCGGTGGCGGCGGCGTATAACCACGCCCTGGCTGATGCACTCGCGAAGAAGTACGTCGTCGTTGAGAGTGCCTCGACGGCGACGAACTTCCGAGGGGTCGCCACCTTCCTATCTGGTCCAACCTTCGCCAAAGAGACGGCAACGCTGACGTACAGCGGACCACCATTCAAGTTCGTCGAAATCGTTATCGGAAAGTCCCTCTACATGACAGGCACTGCCGCGGCACTCACCGACAGTCTCAACTTCTCCAAGACCAACGCCTCTAAGTATCAGAACGAGCCACTTCTGCTGCCTTCGACAAACTCGCTTTACTTATCGACAATCGACGGAACGACAACACCCAGTGGCGTGGCCTCAATCCGGATGAAGGGCACCGTGAGCGAGGGAAAGTCCATTACCTACAAGGGTCAACTCGTCAATGTCTACTCTGGGAATTCGGTAGCAATGCCAGGTTCACCTTCGGTCCACGAAACGGTGTACGTCTCAACGACGGGTGACCCAGTACCGGTTCTCGTCAAGGGCAAATCGAACGGACTCAACGTCACAGATTCGTTCAGCAATTGGGGCGTCGCCTTCAAAGTGGTCGCCCCAACGCATGCAATCACCATCCAACCGTCATGGACTAAGTTGCCCTGATTTTCAGTGCCGTTGTCGGGTCCTCACCTGATTTTTCGTTTTCCGCATGCAGTTTCCCACTTGACTCGCGGGCAGTGCGTGCGAGAACAGGTAGCCCTGGCCGAAGCGACAACCCATGCGCAAAAGCTTCTTGAGCTGTCGCTCGGTTTCGACACCCTCCGCGAGCAACGTGACTTTCAGTTTTTGACCCAGTGAGATGATCGCCTCCAATAACACCTCGATCTGTTCGGTGTCGTTGGTGGGACTGATGAACGATTGGTCAATCTTGATGACCTTCGGATTGAGTTGGACCAAATACGACAGGGACGAATAACCGGTTCCGAAGTCGTCCAGAGCAATACTGATTCCCCGTGATTTGAGATTCTCCAGCACAATGAACGTTTCGGTGATGTCGAGAAGTGCGGAGGACTCCGTGATCTCTAGAACGAGTCGCTCGGGAGCCAGCCCGCTCTCGTGCAGTGCCTCGTCAATCATCGTCATGAGTTGGGGATCATTGAGCTGCTGGGCCGCGAGGTTGACCGACACGTACGGGAGGGCATCAGACGTATCCGAGGTCCACGATTTCGCCTGGTTGGTTGCCTCTCGCAGGGCGAATCCGCCGAGCTCCAACAAGATGCCGCTTTGCTCCGCGAGTGGGATGAACACATCGGG
>DATCFS010000159.1:0-9613 GCA_036509375.1 Acidimicrobiales bacterium | reverse complement strand
CAGACCACCGAGAGACCCGGAGTAGGTGACGGTAACCGGCGTTGCCGCAGTGGTGGCGTTAGCCACGGCCCACCAGACTTCTTCGGTGATGACGCCGTTGGTCGTGTCCTTGTAGCTTTGCGCCAATTGCCACGTTCCCGTATCAGCGGAGGTGACGCTGGAGACCGTAAGCGTTTGCGAGTGGACCTGAGCGCTGAGTATCACGAGGTCCCCAACGTGTGCTGGAGTGATGTTGATCGCGTCCGTAGTGCCTGCCGAGGCGACCTCGTTGTTCACGGGGAAACCGGCGGCCTCCGAGATGGTCGAAGCGGCCGATGCGGTACCGACGATGCCCAGGGTGAGCCCGGATGCCACGAGAGCGAGAACGGCGACATATTTGCCTAGCGCTCGTGGAATTCCAATTTGTGGGAACGAAAATGACATTTTCACATACCTCCGGGTCGACGCCAAGTTCCTCTCGACGCCGCATTGTCTCCAGAAGGTTACACGGAAACAACTTAAATTCGCGTCCGTAGCCAGAGAACCGCGTCGGTAGTACGTCTTATGACGACCTCCTCCCCCGATGAATACTTCTTGATCACACTCGGAGAACTTGGGCGCTTTTTCGTCGTCCTTGGAATTGTTGACAAACTGACCTTTATCCATCGTTGGTTTTAGTTGTGTCTGCTAATTACGGGTGACTGTTACGCGCTCATTACAATTTCCCGCGACGTGAACCCATAGTCTCGTAGCGCCACTTACACGCCAAATTTCCGTCAACCCCTTCCGGAACTTAATTCGTAGCGAGGTCGTCCAATAGCGACGATTTTCAAGAATCGAATACTCACGCTGTAATTCTGGCCGCAGGCCGCACTAAAAATAAATCCGTGTCCCGGAAACCCGTGGCGCGTCAGTCGTTGGTTCTCAGACAAAATTTGTAGTCCTTGGGATCCAGAAAAACGACTGTTGGATTGTCATTTTTCTGACTTAGGTGCGAATTACGAAGTACCGAGTCGAGGTCGCTTCGACCAGTTCGCCCGACCCCTTGGTAGGCTCACATGGAATGTCGATAGGAACGCGTGCGATGACCCACCGCAGTGAATTCAACACGCCGCCGGTTTCGGTTCTTAGATCGGCGAAGTCGGATTCACCGAGCGCTGAACGTCGCTCGCGGGCGAATCCCTTTTCATGACCCGAGCGCTCTCAGATCTCGATTCGACTGGCCGCCTTCTCGTCGTCTCGCCGCACCTCGACGACGCGGTTCTTTCGTGCGAAGCGTTGTTGAAATTTGCGCGCGACGTTCAAGTACTGACCATCTTTGCCGGTGATGCGCCTTCCGGTGCGCCGATTGCCGAATGGGATCTTCAGTGCGGATTTAGCGCCGGCATGAATGTCATGGAGGTTCGGCGGACAGAAGACGCGCAGGCCCTGGCCACACTCGGTGCGACGCCACTCTGGGGCGAAGAACTTCAAGAGGGCTACCGCACGGAGCCGGCAAACCTCGACCGAATCACTGCCTTGATCACCGACACGATCGATGCCACCTCGCCGACCCACTTACTTTTTCCGCTCGGACTCAAGCATCACGATCATCTGTTGGTCGCCGCAGCAAGTGGCGCAGCAGCACGGGCGCGCAGACTGGCGACCTCGTTCGTGTACGCAGAACGACCTTACGCACAAGCCAAAAGTCTCGGTGTCGTGATCAAACGCCGCCGCGAGTTGGGTGCGAGCGGCGCCGAGTTTGTGACCGAGCGGCTACCTCGTGGAGCTCGCCGAGGTGACCAATCCGCCATTCGCTGCTACCCCACACAACTGCGCGGTCTCCGGATGTCGGCCTTGCGTATAGGAATCTTCCGCGAGCGCTACTTCCGTATCTCGTGGCGCGACGAGTGAGAGCACCAATTCGAAGCGCGACGACGTCATGGCTTCAACCTCACCGCCCGTGACTCCCCACTCGACGACGCCGACGGTGCACCGCTTTGACCGATTGCACTACGAAGTCGTCAGACTTCTGGTTCGCCTGAGCAATGCACTCGATAGATTCCCTCCGATCGACGTTCGCGCCGATGGCTCTAGTGCGTCTCATGAACCAACGCTGGTGGCAATCCTTGATCAACTCGGTGCTCGGGGGATTCTTGGGTCGCGAGACGATCATTCGAACTCGTCAGAGATCAAACTTGCTTCGACGGGCAGCGACATGAACGTCGCAATCATCCCTGGAGATGCCACTGGTGGTGCACTCGTATTGAAATTTACTGACTCAGTCGTCGCGAGCGCAGAACTTGTCAAATCATCCGACATCCAGACGCAACTGACTTCCGACGTGCGTCTCGCTTCGTGGTCCTCGTATATCCCTCGGGTCCTGGCGAGTGGCACGGTCGGGGCGACGACCTTCGCGGTCGAACAATGCCTGTCGTCTCGAGATGGGCGCGCCGTTGATGACGATCCAGCGGCGACGAACGCTTTGATCGCAGATGCCCTCACCGTGATCAACCGATTTCACCGCTTAAGTGCGCGTACTCGACAAGTCGACGACAAGGTCCTCGCCGCAGTCGTCGATCGCCCGATGATCGACCTTCGAGCGAATACCCCTGCGGGAATCTTCCGCAGTCGAGCTAGCTCCATCGACCGGTTGGCGGCGTGGCTTCGCCAGTCGCTCGTCGGCCTGGACTTTGAGGTGGGATGGACGCACGGCGACTACCACCTGGGAAACGTCTTGATCGATGATTTGGGCAATCACGTCGTGGGCGTCGTTGACTGGGGCAGAGCGGAATCGGACGGGCTCACCGTGCTGGACGGATTTACTCTCATCGTCTTGGAACGAGCAAAGAGTGCGGGCAAGGAGATCAGTCCCTTCCTGCTCGAACTACTCAAAGATTGCGGTGTCGCGCAATCGGAACGTAGTCATTCCGACGCTCTCGGTGAGTTGCGAGCGCTCCTGCCAGGTGAGTCCAAGGTGGACCTACGCTGCCTGTTGATGTTGACCTGGCTGAAGCACGTGGCGAACAACTTGAAGAACGAAGATCGCACCCGTTCACACGGCCTGTGGAGGCTACGAACCGTGGACCTCCTCCTCTACGGCGCAATTGAGATCGTCGGCTTTTGAGATGGCTACAACTTCGAAGGCCCTCGTGTTCGGGCAACGACATAACGAGCGAGCGACGCCGACAGTGGAGGGTCGTTGCTTCGTTGTACCGGCTCCCCTGTGGTATCGGGGTCGCCTGAGGATAATCTCGATGACGTGTCGTCATGGTTCTCTCTCGCATTTTGAACGCTCGGTCGCTGCGTGAGCGATACCCCGTCGCAGTTCGAGATTCACGGTCAAATTGAAGAGGTATTTCGTGCTCTCGACGAGGCCGGGATTGACTGGCTGCTGTTTCGCGGCGAAGAGCGAATGAAAAATCCCACCGGTGACATCGATCTCTTGATCGCTCCACACGATCTTGATGCGACCAATAAATTGTTAACGACGCTCGGTTTTTCACGTCAAGGCTCCGCACTCTTGGTCACTCGCCGCGCGTACGTTGCCTACGTCGCCGAAGATGACCTTTGGCTGCGCTTTGACGTGGTGGACCGGGTGGCCTTTGGTGAGCTCTTGGAATTTGACACGTCGGCGGCCGACGTATTCCTGGCGTCAAAACGTCGAGTAGGCGTCCTCTTCCTCCCGGCACAAGACGACGCGTTCTGGCATCTTCTCTTGCACTACATGCTCGATCGCGGTGACGTACCTTTGCCGTGGCGAGAGATCTTGCGCGACCGTGCGAAAGACGCAGCAGTAGACGGCCCGCTCGCGGTGTTCCTTGATGCCCTCTCCGGCGACGCAATCAGCGCCCGGGTGCTCACGGCCGTTCGGACCGAGGATTGGTCATCGCTCCAGGTCCTTTTCAATCAGATCCGCGAGGCGTGGCTTCGTTCCCAGGGTCCAACTGGACGGGTGCGATTTAATACCCAGCGTGCTCTTTCTCGACTCGGACTGGGTCAATGGACCTCGTTTCGACCCGGCCTTTCTGTTGCTGTGCTCGGTCCTGACGGAGCGGGAAAGACGACGTTGTCGCTAGGTTTGCGAGACAGCCTCGCGATTCCGACGAAATATTTGTACATGGGCTTGTGGAAAGTGGGCAAGCTCGAACAGTTCTTGTCACACGTTCCCGGTTTGAACCTTCTCCTGATGCTCTTCCAACTCGTGTGGCGTTCTCTGCTCCTTAGCTACTTTCGCTGGCGAGGACGCATCGTGATCCTCGATCGCTTCAGCTACGACGCGGTTCTAGTCACCAAGGAGGCCACTTGGCGCCAGCGCGTGACTGCCGCTCTTGTGCTGCGGATGAGTCAGTCACCTGACCTCATCGTGGTGCTCGATCTTCCTGGTGAGGTGGCCTTTGCTCGAAAAGGTGAACAGGACGTGGCGACGTTGGATGAATGGCGAGCTGCCTATCGTGCGCTGGAGTTAGGAAGGGCGCAGCTCGTAGTCCTCGACGCGACGGAGCCAATTGACGAGGTTCTCAGACTCGCGACCGAAGCGATTTGGACGACGATTCGAAGTCGAGCCGAGCCGAAACAAGCTTGAGGCCCGAAGCCCTTCAACGTCGTCGCCCTCGGTCCTCGAAAAACGTCCGCGACGAAGGCACCCGACAACACCTTCAGTCATTGACGCGCGACGTCGTCGTTGGTCGTCGGGCGAGGTCAACTACGTCGGAGGTTTTGGGAGCAAACGGACCGTCACTCGGGCGTTGCGCGCCTTCCCCGTCAGCGTGTTGGTAAAGGTCGCCGGATTCGTCACGTTCGCAGCGAAGGCCGTGATCGTGACGCCGTGGTCGCCGAGACTCGACAGGGCGCTCAAGAGATAACGCTTCACCGACGTCGCACGCTGCTCGCCGACCGCCTTCGCCTCGTTCGCCCCGGTCTTCGAATCGCTGTATCCGGTTAACGCCACCGATTTGGCACCCTGCGAATCAATGCTCGCCGCGAGCTCGAGAATTTGCGAATGGAGCGTTTCGTTCAGGACCGAGCTACGCAGTGAAAACGGTCCGACCGTCGTCGTGTAGTTAGCGCGAGGGTTAAATTCGGCGATCCAGTCGATCTGTGCCGACTGCGGCAGCGTCGGACAGGCGTAGTTCGACGTGCACCACGTTTGCTGCTGGATGTGAAGGCTCATCGGTTGGTGGGGTACATCGGCAGCGACGTCGAACTGTCCCCAGACCCTCCCGTCGACCGTGTAGAGAAGCGAGGTCGGCGTCCACACCACTCCCCAGGTGTGCCACTGCGTCATGTCGACCTTGAGGTGGGCTTGATTCTGCCCGCCATTGAGAGCCCAGATATCGGTCGCCGTTGTCGAATCCGTGGTGCCGCCCGTTTCGTTGAAATCAATCTCCGGCGGCCATCCGGCGAGGGGCCACAGCAGTTCGACGATCGTCGGTCCCGGTCCCGTGACTCGTGAGCGAACGAAGAAGGCGCCGTAGGTCATGGACGTGGCGCACTGGCATAGACCTCCCGTCACCCATTCATTTGCGTACGCCGGGTCTTGCCACGTGTTGAGCGACAACAGTCCGTTTGAAACCGTCACGTGGGCCGAGCCGAACTGGGAACCCGTGTCGCCCGAGGCAATGCCTGAAAAGACGTCCCATCCCGGGGGAAGGGATGTGCCGGTGAAGTCATTGACGTAGGTCTGTGTGTAGCCCGGGAGCGCGTTCGCCGCCATTGGCGCTTCACCCGATGGTTCAGCGGGGTCGGACTTCACCTTAAGAGAGTCGATTCTTATCGTGACGCGATGCCCACTCGTCGTTGTCATCGGTTGGTTCAAGTTCGTCGAGCCCGCAGGTCTCATGACCAGCGTGAACACGCTGACAACCAGCACGACGGCGCCCATAACGCCAATTCCTCGGACGAGGCTCGGACTCCTATTGCGGCGATGCCGCGGAGAGTGTTCGCAAGACGGAGACGTCGGCTCTACCTCCACGTTCTCATCTCCTGTTCGCTGATCTGTCTCGGATGGGCGAAGTACTTCGCGGTCATCTGAGGCCGGTCAGACCGCGGCGCCACGGCTCTAACCACTTTCTCACATAATTCATGCGCCCAGAAAGTACGCCGACCCTTCTCTGAGTACGAGCAATGGCGAGAACGGCACTCTCCGTTGGGTTCGAAGGGCGAATCCATGGCGACGTCACGAAGCCCCACGTCAAAAGCCTGATCAGACGTTGTTAAAAGAACCGGCGAGGCCTTCGGGAAACGGTCGAAAGGAAAGTCCCAATTCGGCGGCGACCCCCGGTTCCGGAACGAACTGAGGTCCACGAACGAGCCCCAGCAACGAATCGGAGCGTACGGGCAACGCAACGCCAATCTTCTCCGCGACCTGCAACGAGAGCAGGAGTGGATGCCACGGCACGGGAACCGTGGATGCCTTCGACCCGACCTCGCTGGCCAACGCTCGCATGAGGAGTGGAAACGTCGTTGGCGTCTCGTTGGCCAGTCCCAGCACCCCCGACGGCACGTCGTGCCGGCGTACCAGTTTCTCGAGGGCGCCAACGACGTCATCGATGTGCGCGGTGAAGAGCCTGGCGTTGCGAAAGACCGGTATGACGGGCAGTCGAGCCAACTTTGAGAGTGTCAACGCCATTCCGCCAGGAGTTCCTCCGTAGACGAGACCCGGGCGAACGACGAGCTGTTGGGCCTCCAGGACCGCTCGCTCGACGGCCAGTTTTGCAATGCCGTAGTTCTGGCGAGTGCCGAAGTACGCCGACATCGACGACACGAAGATGAATCGTTGCACCCCGTCGTCGAGCGCTGCCGACAAGAGGTGTTTCGATCCTTCGACGTTGCATTCCCAGCTTCGGCGGGGATTCGTCTCGCGCAGGTCCCACGCCGTATGAACCAAGCAGGTCACACCATCGAAGGTTCCCGGATCAGGTCGTTGGCCCAATTCGAAGTGCCGAACGTTCTCTTGGTCGTCCGCAGTGGGAACTGACCGACGATATTGCACGACGTCGACGCCACTGGAACGAAGCGATGCGTTGAGGGCGCCGCCCAGGTAACCACTCGCCCCGGTAATCCCGACGACGCCACGGGTCGATTTACCCACGAGCGTTCTCCGCGACACCACGCGCGATTCGATGGGCGTTGGCCATGATGGTCAAGGTGAACGTCGTCGCCGACACGGTGGGAAAGACCGAGGCGTCGATGAGATGGACATTGCGCCACGGATGGAGTCGGCCCTCGAGGTCCGTCTCACGACCCTCTTTCGGATCGCTCGCGTGAGGGAAACTTCCACCGAAGTGATAGCTCTTTCCCGGTGCCGACAGAGCGACCATCGGCAGTACCGGTACGACGCCCAAGTAGGGGGCGACCCGCAACAGTCGTGCCGTGATCGCGCGCAATTTTGCCGACGCGATGGCCCCGTCGTTCGAATCGGGACTGACCACCACTTGCGCCAAATGCTCAGAGGGCGACGGCCGTTCGATCGTCACCTCGAAGCCGGGTGACCACCACGACGGCAGGTAGCCAAGACCGACCGTGAGGTGCTTCAAGGCGGTGGCCCCGAGCGACCGTAGGAGCGGCGTGCGGAGCACCTCGGGCAGGGCGTCGTCCATTGACTTGTTGTAGGGATACCCGTGTATCTGGACGAGGTCGCGTCCCGCTTCGTCAAAGGGCATGACGATGTTGAACTGGTTGAGGGTGAACGAACTCTCTTGCGAGAGATGCTTCGAACCGCGCATCGACGCCAGCGGTATGAGAAATTGCGAGGATTCCTGAAAATGGATGGGCTGGGACCACATCGCCAAAGAACTGGCCACGAGCCGAGTCGTGCCGATCGCACCGCAACCCAAGAAGACCTTGTCGGCGGCGAACGTGTGGAGCGTACCGGTGGCGATCTCGCGCGCGACCACGGACGGCCGCTCCCCCTCTTCACTCACCGATTCGGCGGCGTAACCGCTGAAATACTCAACGCGACCACTCGCGATCAACCGATCGAAGGTCTGAGAGGCCGAGTACACGAAGGAGTACGGACAACCGGTCATGCACAGACCACACGACACGCACGAGGAGCCGTTGAGGGCGAGACGACTCTTTCCCAGTATCACGCCGTGACGGCGGACCTGCAGTCGATGACGTCGATACCGTTCGAGGATTCGCGTGGCATTCTCGCTGAGCGGGGGCAGTGGATCGGCCGGTCCCCAAAGCGGAAAGTACTCCTCGAGATCATCGGATTCACCGGCGTAGGGAATGTTCGACAGTATGGCGCGGTAGTCGGGCTCGAGTTCGTCGCGCGAGAAGGGCCAGTCCACGAAGCTCGCGGCGCTGTACACCATTGTTTGAGCACCCCAGGTATTGGAGAAACCGCCGTACGCGCCCGAGATCACATTGGTGTTGACGTCGCCCTCGCCACGTACACCTTGCAACTGACCAAAGTCGTCAAAGGGAAAGGAGGAACCAAAGTTTCTCTTTTCGGGCAGTCGTTGATCCCTCGTGAGATGAGCCACTCGGCTGATGGTCGCCACGTCGGACGCGGACCAACTACCGGGATCGTTGAGTGACATTCTTTGTCGAACTGCCTCGTTGGCCGCTTCCAGTCGACCGCCCACGTCGAGCACCCGAATGGTCACATCGGGATTGGTGCTGAGCGCCAACGCGGCTCCCGCAGCGGCCGGCCCCGCGCCGACGATTAGGACGTCCACGAACACGCCTCGCAACGTATCGGTCGTTGCAAGCCTCGACAGTGCGGCATCACGAAAGTCGACCCATGAGGGCGCCCGCACCACCTAAGGCGAGCGCCGCGACCAACGCGGCGTACCGCACGGGTGCGTACAGGTCGCCGCCGATCAGGGCCCGGCCTTCTACGACGACGCCCCTGGTCAGCGAACGAATGCCGAATCGAATCTCGGCCTTGAGGTTGGAGGCCTCGCCCAGTCCTCGAAACGCGTCAACCTTGCCCCGGTTGACGAAGAAGCAGCGCCGCCAGAAATAGGTCCACGTCAATCGTCCCTTGGGAACAAAGTGATGGACGATCGCCGACGGGTCAAAGATGACGGCGTCCGCGCCGTGCGCGTGGATTGCGCGGTGACTGAGATCCATATCGTCGTGATTGTCCGATTGGAATCCCCCCCACGACATCAGGACCTCGCGGCGCACGGACATATTGGCGCCAATCATGTGGTCGATCGGCGCGACACGTTCCGGCAAACCCCGGTAGGCGCAACCGAAGACCCAGTTGCACTCGAAAGGAAGCCATCGGGGCCGCTCGGACTCGTACCGGGCGATCGGCGCCCCACCGACGGCAACGATGTTCGGATCGGCGTAGTGGCTCGTGAGCGTTCGAAGCCACGACGGCGTCGCCGCCGCATCGTCGTCGAGAAAGACCAAAATGTCGCCGGTCGCGACCTCAGCGGCGGTCGTGCGCGTGCCACCGAGTCTGGTGTCAAAACGATTCTGCAGAATTGTGAGCGACCACGGTACCGACTGGTCGATCGCCGAGAACTCCTTCACGCACCGGTCGAACATCTCGGGATTGTGGTCAATGCACAAGAAGACCTCCGAAGGGGGAAGCTCCTGACTGACAACGGACTGGAGCGACTCGGTCAAGAGGAGCCAGCGGTCTAACGTGAAGGCGCAGATGATCACGCTGATAGTGGGCGGAAGACCTGAT
>DATCFS010000158.1:0-2601 GCA_036509375.1 Acidimicrobiales bacterium | reverse complement strand
TCGGTGGCGCTGCGCACAGTTTCTCGACGCTCGTCATCGCGCGCGCGGTCCAGGGTGCCTTTGGCGCACTTCTCGCGCCGGCCGCTCTGGCCGCACTCACGACGACATTCGCCGATCCGATGGAGCGAGCCAAGGCATTCTCGATCTACGGGGCGATTGGTGCGTCCGGCGCCGCGATCGGTCTGCTGTTGGGTGGCGCACTGACCCAATGGGCGTCGTGGCGCTGGTGCCTCTTCATCAACGTCATTTTCGCGGGCGTTGCGATAGTCGGCGTGGCGCTCTTTGTCGCTGGCGCGAGGCGTGAACATCACGTGCACTTGGACGTGCTGGGCACGGTGCTCGCCAGCGGTGGACTGTTCTTCGTCGTCTACGGATTCGGCAACACCGTCACGACCAGCTGGTCGAACCTCTTCACCTGGGGCAGTCTCTTCCTCGGTGTCGTGTTCCTCATCCTCTTCATCTTGTGGCAGCAACGCTCCAAGCAACCGCTCTTGCCGCTTCGACTCATCATCAACCGCGTGCGCGCAGGTTCGCTGGTCGCGCTCTTTCTCACGAGTATCGGGATCTTCGGCATCTCGCTCTTCCTCGCGTACTACCTGCAGGGGACGCTCGGCTACTCGCCGATGAGGACCGGCGTTGCCTTCTTGCCACTCGTTGGTGCGATTGCGTTGTCGGCGACCATCGCCAGTGCCCGACTCCTCGCCGTTAACGGACCGCGGCCGCTCATACCGACGGGGATGCTGCTCTCGATGCTGGGAATGGTCCTCTTTACGAAGTTGTCACCGAGTGCCGGCTACTTCACGAATGTGCTGCCCGGCCTTATCGTCATCGGTCTCGGTCTGGGACTTATCTTTGCGCCGGCCATCGCGAGCGCGACGGCCGGCATACGCCCGAGCGACGCCGGCGCCGCGTCCGCACTCGTCAACACGACCCAGCAGATTGGTGGGTCGATGGGTGTCGCGCTACTCAATACCATCGCCGTGACGGTCACCGCACGGTCCAATCGCGCAACCCTCGGACTCACTCCTTCGACCGCGACGACCGCACTGCACAAGGCGGAGGTCCTCGCTACCTTGCACGGCTACTCGGTCGCGTTTTGGTGGGCGGCCCTCTTCTTTGGCGTCGGTGCGATCCTCACCTTCGGCCTCCTCGAGTCGGGCGTACCGGAACTCGACGGCAGCGTCGCGCCGCTTATCTAAATGAGTGGCCAGGGGTAGGGCGGCCAGTCGCGGTCCTCGTCGGGCATCGGGAAGAACGAACTCTCCACCAGACCGTGGGCCCGCGCTTGGGCGAGGGCCAACTCGATTGGGTTCAGCCAGTCACCGACGTGACCGGTCGCGCCACCGGCGAAACGCTCGACGCGTTCGAGAAGGTGGCCCTCGACCTCCAAGCCGGCGTACTCCCAGATGACGGTGCGAAGTTTGTCCTGCTCGTGGAAACAGAGTCCGTTGTCGATGGCCCAACAGCGGGTCCCGTCGAACAGCACGTGTCCGGCCTTGCGATCGGCGTTGTTGGCGATCACGTCGAAGGCGCAGAGCTCGGCGAACCAGTCGTGGAACTGCGGATTCTCGCGGAGCGTGAAGTAATGGTCTTCCATGTTGTCGTCGACCCACCACTGCAGGGAACCAATGCCGAACGGTCCGTCCTCGCGTCCGACGGTCGTCGGCACGAGGTCGGTCTCCAAGATGTGATCGAGTTCGGATGCCGCCACTTCTCGTCGCCAGAGGCCGTCGGGAAAATCCCACAGTGGCCGTTCGCCGGCTTCGGCTTTGTAACAGGCCTGCGCCAGCACCCCGTCAAGTTCAACGGTCACGAGGAGCGCCTGGTTGGAGGAGCCCTGCACTCGGCCCTCAACCTCAATCGAGCCCTTTAACAGCAACGTTCGTTGTTCGTCGCGGTTCACGGCTCTACCTAATCGGGGGAGCGTGGCCGTTCGTGCGCGGACAGTCGTGCCCCTTGGGGTCGAGCGGTCCACCGCACAGGGGACAGGTCGGTCGACCGGCCTCCACGAGATGCGTGATGGCGATAGCGAGCGCCCCGGCCCACTCGAGGGAGAGCGTGACGTCCAATTGGTCGTCGCCCTCGAGCGACTCGAACGTGACGTCGATGGTGTGGGACTCTTCGTCAATCGCGACGGCGATGTCACCGGCGGTGAAGTCCGATTCGTACTCCGGCTCGAGCGAGAGATCGTCGGGAAGGTGTCCCGGTCGGCCGAGTTCGCCAATGACTTGACCGAGCCATTCGGCCAGTGCGTTGAGTTGTTGCTTTTCACACTTCACGATGACGAGTCGGCGACCTTCTCGAACCTGCAGGAGAAAGAGTCGATTTCCAACTTCACCGCGCACGCCGACCATCACCCGATCGGGATTGGAGAAGACGTAATTCATGAGGGGGCGAGGTCCTTCAGTGTGCCGGTGTTGTTAACCGTCAGCACGACCGGGGTTCCATTCGTGAAGCCGATGGCGCTGATCGAACAGGTCGAAATGACGGTTCGCTGGAAGAGATCGAGCGGCACACCTTGGGCGTACGTGACGGCGGCCTTGATCGGATCGGCGTGGCTGACGACGACGATGGTCTTATTGCGGTGCGCCGCCGCCAGTC
>DATCFS010000157.1:0-2547 GCA_036509375.1 Acidimicrobiales bacterium | reverse complement strand
CCTGGCTGAGATCGGTCGGGGCCCGTCGCCGACCAACTAATTTCCCGCTAAACTCACTCTTCGCACGAAGGAGCATCATGAAGCCAGATATTCACCCCACTTACGGAGAAGCAAGCGTCACCTGCTCGTGCGGCAACACGTTCACGAACGAGTCGACCAAGTCGTCGATCCGCATTGAGCTCTGCAACGAGTGCCACCCCTTCTTCACCGGCAAGCAGAAGCTCGTCGACACCGGTGGCCGCGTCGAGCGCTTCCAGCGCCGTTACGCACAGAAGACGAAGGCGCGCGCGCCGAAGGCTTAGGTCCTCGAGCGCCCAGCGAGTTTTGTGCGCTCCCTTGACGACACGCTGAACGTCCTACAGAGTGAGTTCCACTCTGTAGAAGCTCAGCTCTCAGAACCCAACGTGGCGAGCGACCTCACGCGCCTGCGTGACCTCTCGCGCCGTCACAAGGAACTCAGTGAGATCAACATCGCTTGGGTCGCCTTGCAAGGCGCGCGCGACGACCTCTCTACCGCGCGTGACATGTTCAACGAGACCGAAGGTGCCGACCGCGAGTCTTGGCGCGACGAGGTCAACGCCGCCGAGGAACGTATCGCGGAACTCGAACTCGAACTCGAAACACTGCTCCTACCGCACGACCCGAATGAAGGTCGAAGCGTGATCTTGGAGATCCGCGGAGCCGAGGGCGGCGAGGAAGCCAATCTCTTCGCAGCGGACCTCGCCGAGATGTAC
This sequence comes from Acidimicrobiales bacterium, assembly GCA_036509375.1. GTDB lineage: Bacteria > Actinomycetota > Acidimicrobiia > Acidimicrobiales > RAAP-2 > RAAP-2. The sequence goes on along the minus strand of DATCFS010000157.1, from coordinate 1,813 downwards.
CGCCGCTACGCGGCGATACGTGGATGGAAACTCGAAGTCATCGAAGAGCGCCAGTCCGAGCAGGGTGGTCTCGATGAAGCGACCTACCTCATCAAAGGCGACGACGCGTGGTCGCGTCTTGAGTTCGAAGCGGGCGTGCACCGCGTGCAGCGCGTGCCGGTCACCGAAGCGAAGGGTCGCGTGCACACGTCGTCCGCGACAGTGTCGGTACTACCCGAGGCCGAAGAAGTCGACGTGGACATCAATACCAGCGACCTCAAGATTGACGTGTATCGCTCATCGGGCCCGGGTGGTCAGAGCGTCAATACGACCGACTCAGCCGTTCGAATCACCCACTTGCCGTCGGGCATCGTGGTGTCGATGCAGGACGAGAAGAGTCAGATCCAGAATCGAGCGAAGGCACTCATCGTTTTGCGCGCTCGACTCCTCAAGGCGGCTCAAGACGCCCAGGCGAATGAACTCGGTGATCTCAAGCGTTCACAGTTAGGGAGTGGTGGCCGTAGCGAAAAGATCCGCACCTACAACTTCAAGGAGAACCGAGTCACCGATCACCGGATCAACTTGACCAACTACTCGCTCGACGCGGTGCTCGCGGGCGACCTCGATCCCTACATCGACGCGCTATTGGCGGACAAACGAGCGCGCCAGTTGGCCGAGAGTGACGGACGCTAACGCCGAGTCAGTGGCCGCGCTCGTCGAGGGCGGTCTTGATCCGCGTGAAGCCCGATGGCTCGTCGAAGAGTTCGGCCCAGATTCTGAAGCCCTGCGCGACGTCGCACTTCGGCGCCGTAACGGCGAGCCCCTGCAGTACGTCATTGGCCACTGGCCCTTTCGCTCACTCGATTTGAACGTCGACGAACGCGCACTCATCCCTCGTCCCGAGACGGAGGAGTTGGTGTCCGTTGCGCTCCGCGAACTCCTACGCCTAGAACTCCGAGAACCTCTGATCATGGACCTTGGCAGCGGCTCGGGCGCAATTGGACTCGCCCTCCTCGACGAACTTCGTACTCTCGGCGTTACCGCGACGTTGGTGGCCGTCGACGAGTCGAGCGACGCGCTGGCCCTCGCGCAAGAGAACGCCCTCAAGCATGAACTGACGAACGTGACCTTCGTACACTCTTCGTGGTTCGATGACGTGGACGTCTCTCTCCAGGGTCACGTGGATCTCATCGTCGCGAACCCTCCGTACGTGGGCAGCGAGGAGTTCTCAGAACTCGACCCGGTCCTTCGCTACGAGCCAAAGGGGGCGATCGTGGCTCCGGACGTACAGGGGGTGACTGGTTTCGCGGACCTCGAGATCATCATCAACCAGGCAAAGGCTTGGCTGCAGCCTGACGGTGTCCTTGTCTGTGAACACGCCAACACTCACCGTGACGCTGTTCTAAGTACCGCCAATTCCTCAGGTTTCTCTGACGTGCGAGACCTCGACGACCTCGAGGGCCATCCCCGAGTGTTGGTGGCTCGCCGATGACCGTCGTCGTTGATCGAGACGAAGCCGTGCGGCTTCTCACCGCGGGTGACGTCGTTGCGGTGCCGACTGACACGGTCTACGGTCTCGCGGCGTCACTCGAGCGTGAGGACGCCGTCGCGCAGATCTTCTCGATGAAACATCGTCCGAGCAGCGTCGCGCTACCCGTGCTCGTCGACGCGCTTTCGACAATCGAGCGATTGGGTGTCACGTTGTCGCCGCTCGCGCGAAAGCTCAGTGACGCGTTCTGGCCCGGCGCGCTGACCATCGTGATGGACGCGCCCACTGAACTGGCACGCCGAGTCGGGAGTCGCGCGGACACGGTTGGGTTTCGGGTACCGGACG
>DATCFS010000156.1:0-10726 GCA_036509375.1 Acidimicrobiales bacterium | reverse complement strand
CCCGCCGGGATCGAAGTCGAGCCCGGCCACGAGAGCCCGATAACTTCACAGAGCGCACCCATGGTTGACGCGGTACCCATGGTGTTACACGTTCCGTTTCCGAGCGTCAGTGCATTCTCGAGGTCACGCCACTGTTCGTCGGTGAGATCGCCGCGACGACGGTCGTCCCACATTCGCCACAGATCGGTGCCGGTACCAATCTTGCGACCCTCGAAGATGGCGACCGGTCGAGGTCCCGAGACCAACACGAGCGTCGGGACGTTCGTGCTGAATGCGCCCATGACGGCGCCGGGAATTGACTTGTCACAGGCGGCCAACAAGACAACGCCGTCAAGCGGTTGACTGCGTACTGACTCTTCGATCTCAATCGCGAGGAGATTGCGGTACAACATCGATGAGGGCTTCATGAGGTCTTCGCCGAGTGAGAGGACCGGGAATTGAACCGCGATGCCGCCGGCTGCTTCGATTGCTTCGCGAAGGGGATGAACGTAGAGCGCTAGCGGTTGATTGCAGGGATTGAGATCACTCGCGGAGTTGGCGATTCCAATGATTGGACGACCACCCCTTTCGTCGACGGCGGCGCCACCCATCTTCAACGCGACACGACTGTCGAGGGCGACCTCATCGTCACCCTTTACCCAGCGATCGCTGCGCAAGGTCATAGTTCGGGGACCCCAATTCCTTCGGCGCCGGTCTTGGAGAGAACGAGATCGACGCCCGAGGCGTCGAGGAATTCCAGCGACAATGCCGCACGGCGAACTTTCTCGCGAACGTTCGCCACGACATCGTCCATTACCTGTTCACCCGCGGGGTAGACGGCGCGCGCGTTGCGTAGGCCGTACTTGGCGTAGAGCGGAGCGGCCACCAATGCGATTTCGGCGAGTTCGTTACCGCGCACCATGCCACCGAGTGCGTCGGGCGCCTCGAGGTAGAGATCGATCGGGGCGCCGCACAGTGTGCGAATCTCGGCCAATTCGGCGAGATCCATGTCGCTCGGCACATTGACGGTCGATCCACCCATGTCGACAAGTTGCTTGAACGACATCGGGTTTGAGGGCGCGAGTACGGCTGAAACTTTCCAGACGATGTTGGGAGGGAGTTCTCCGTCGGTCACCATCGCGGCGAGGATCTGCAGTAGTCCGGTGTCGGCGATGAGGAAGCCGCGGATGCCCGCGTCAACGGCGCGCATGATGTCCTCGATGGCGTAACGAAGTTGGTCGAGTCCGCGAAGGCGTCCCGAGAGCAAGAGTCCGTCGGGACTTCGTACCGAACCACCAATCCCGAACTCTTCTCGCGGTCCCACGAAGAGGCTAATTTCGAGCCCCTCGTCCGCACCGATCCGCGCCATCTCATCCAACTCCTTACGGGTGAGGAGCATCGCCCCACTGCCTTGCGAGCAGCGATGGATTGGCACGCCGAGGGCTCTTCCTTCGTCGACAACGGCACGAAGTGCTGACGGATTCTCGACACTCGGGATCTCGATGCGGAAATGTGCGCCATCGGGAAATCGAACGTCGCTCGTTCGGGGCTCGTTCGCAAGTGCACCGACGTGACGCTTGACTGCCGCAGTGCCCCTAGGACTTCCGGTACCTCTGATCATGTTGTTCTCCCTGTTCATTGAACGATCTTGACGACGCTGTGCTGGGGTCCCGCGACAGGTGGCGTCAAGTCCCAACCTTGACAGGTAGTGACCAGTTCCGGTCCGTCGGCCCCAAGTAGATAAGTCTCTTCAATCTTCGCACCACCGCGCAGACTTGGATTCCAGGCGACCGCCGTGCCGACCTCACACGCACTTGTCCAATAGGGCGAGTCGTGTTGACCTGGCGCGAGTTCGAACTCGCGCTGTTCGTAGGCAATGGGACCACCCTGGAAGTGCTCGCGCCACGCGCCCGGTTGATCAATGTTCTCGTAACCCTTGGCGAGCGCTTCGGTGACATCACCCCAAGTCGAGCCGGGAGCGGTAGCGCGAAGAACCTCTTGGTGTACCCGTTCGACCTCTTTTGCCAGCGAAAGAATCGGATCGTTCGCACTGGTGACCGCAGTACGGGTGGCCGCGACGTGGAGACCTCCTCGCCGCGCAACAACGACGGCCATCACGGCCGTACTCAACGCGTCACCAATAGCCAGCGGGTGGCGATACTCGCGGAGTCGATGGTCACCACCCACGATCAGACACACGGCCTTCGCTCCGTAGCGTTCGAGTTGCTCGCTGACGCGCGCGGCGATTTCAAAATCACTCGTCGTTCCCGGTCGCCACTCGTCGAGACTCGATTCGAGGGCGTGTGCGGCGAGTGCACCAAGTAGTTGGAGTTCCCGTCGCTCCGGCGCGGTCAACACCATTCGTTCGCGCACGATGTCCTCCCGCACCGAAGCGCCAAGCCCTTCACGGTCACTGATGAATTCACGAAGCGGTCGTCCCGCGAACCGACAGGCGGCAACCACCGGGGCGTCCGGTTCATACCAGGGGACGGTGATCAGCTCCCAGCCGAGGGCGTCGAGGTCGAAGTCGCCCCGCAGTCGGGGTGCTTCAATTTCGCTCGTAATCAACGCTCTCGACTTTGACGTTTCGATCACCCACACCGGATCGTTGGACGAGGTGACGTCAATGACGTCCGACAGGCCACCGGTAATCCAGTTGACCGATCCGGGCGTCGTGAGCACGAGTGGCCGGTCGTCGTTGCGGGCCCGAACCGACGCGCTGCCCCGACCGACCGCACTCGAACGCTCGCCGATACTTAACTGCTTGTTCGGCACAACAAAACGGGTGTCGGTATTGATTACGTCATACAAGCAGGTATTCAGGGTGCGGTCAAGTTGATACTTGCGAAAGATGTCGGCTACGCCGTATTGTGTTGGCCTGTGCCGAACGTGACCCAGCAAGATAAACGTTATGAAGTTCAATCCGTCGCGCGAGCTGCTTCGTTGCTCGACCTCGTGGCCAACGCCGGTGCCGGAGGTCTGGGCGTCACCGAGATCGCCGGTCATCTGAAGGTCGCGAAGAGTACCGCCTTGTCACTCGCGCGAACACTCAGTGCGTCGGGACTACTGCGCGCGGTCGATCCGGGACCGCGTTACGTCCTCGGTCTCAATCTGCTTCGACTGGGCGACCTCGTTGGACAGCAGACATCGATTGCCGAGCTCGGACTACCGACGCTTCGCGAACTGTCGTCGATCACCGGTCTCACCGCTCGACTGGCGATGAACGAAAACGGCTACCCAGTGTTTCTCGAACGGATCGACGGTGAAGGATCGATTCGATTCCACGCACCACTCGGACAGCGTGAAGAGCCTCACGCGACCGCCGCCGGCAAGGCGTTGTTGGCTGAGATGTCCGAAGAGGCCGTTCGCGCCCTCATAGACGAAGCGGGCATGGCGTTTCACACGTCGAAGACGTTGACCGACGTCGACACGCTTCTTGACGATCTCACTCGAGTTCGCGCCGAGGGGTACGCCACCGACGATGAAGAAGAGGCCGAAGGTGTGTTCTGCGTAGGCGCCGCGTTTTTCGATCACCAAGGCAAGTGCGCCGGTGCACTGAGCATCACCGGCCTGAAGGTCGATGTTCCCCTTCGCGAAGTGGCGCGACTCGGCGCCATCGTGCGCGAGCACGCCGACCGCATCACGTTGCTGCTCGGTGGAGTCCGTTCCAGGTCGATGTGATGAAGGCGTTGGTCGTCAGCACTCCCGGCTCCGTCGCGGTGGTCACGATTGACGAACCGAGTGTGGGTGCGAACGACGTCGCGGTCGCGCCACTCCTGTCGGGCATGTGCGGCACCGACCTCGAGCTCATTGACGGAACCATCGATCCGGCGTTCGTCCGCTATCCCCTGGTCCTCGGGCACGAGTGGGTCGGACGGCTCCTGAACGACGTTGACGGCGTGGCGAACGCGGGTGAGCACGTCGTCGCCGAAGGGCTCATTCCCTGCGAGGCGTGCGCCGAGTGTCGCAGCGGAAACTCCAATCGCTGTACGACTTACGACGAGATTGGTTTTACGCGCCCCGGCGCATTGGCCGAACGCATCGTTGTGCCAAAGCGCCTCGTCCACCGACTTGAGGACACGGTGGACGTTGCCGACGCCGCCTTCATTGAACCGATGGCCGTCGTGTGGCGCGCCCTCACCAGGATTCCACTTCGATCGTCGCTGCGCGTCGCAATCGTGGGCGACGGAACCATTGCTCTACTCTGCGCACACCTGGTGCGACTCTTCGATCCCGAGACGGTGGTCGTTGTCGGTCGGCGAAAGGCGCAGGGTCAACTAGCCGAGGCCGCTGGAGCCAATGAGTTCTTGACGGTCGCCCCCAATGCCTCGTTCGATCTCATCATTGAGGCGGCTGGGAATGCCAGTTCGGTGTTGTCGGCGTTGTCGCTGGCGGCACGCGGTGCGATGGTGATCTTGCTGGGTTTGCCGGTCCACGGGACAAAGATTGAAGTGGCGCCCGACGACTTCGTGAACAATGACCTCATTCTCCAGGGAAGTTTCTCCTACACCCGCGAGGCCTTCGCACGGGTTGTGGCAGAAGTCAACGCCGGTCGGTTGAAGCCTTCCTTTCTCATCACCCATCGTTTCTCGTTGGACGAGTCAACGCACGCCATCGACGCACTGCGTGGTCGGGTGCCCGACTCCGTCGCGAGGGGCAAAGTCGTGGTCACGGTGTCGTAGGGCCGGCGACTGAAACGGTCCATCTCGTTTCGCTGCACACATCAAAAACGCCCGAGCACACAGCTCGGGCGTTCTTGATGTGTCGTTGATTGGTTAGACAATCAGTTCGGGATCGGCCCTTCGGAAGTGGCGAACTCCGAAGAGCGTGAGTGCCAGCATGATGAGGGCGGCGAGGAACATTCCAATGGCTCCGTAGAGTGCGATGACCCCCATGAAGCCGAAGGCGTACGCGTTGAGTAGCAGACCGCGAAGTGTGTCACCGCGAAAGACGAGTTGCACTTGGTTGGCGAGTCCCGCGTTCGAGGGAGCCGCCATCGAGGCGGCACTGATCTGGGCGTAGGTCTGGCCACCGCTGATGGCCGCGGTGTCGACTCCGATGATGTCGTTGGCGAAGATCTGCGCTTCCTTCCCGGTGAGCACCTCTTGACCGGCGTACTGGGTCTGGTGGGCGACGACGAGGTCCTTGTAGTCCATGCCGGTCTTAGTAGGGAAGAAGACCTTCTGTTCAACGAGTTGCGACTTCACCTGCGAACTCGTGAACTCGTAGCCAATGAGCATGCCAATGCCGGCAACGAGAAAGACGGCGGTGAGCAGGACTCCCACCCAGTTGAGCAATAGGTCTAAGGTCTTGCGGCGCATATTGACTCCTAAAATCGTGTTTCACGGACGTCAACACCCTCTCACCGGTTTACCCAATCGCCATAGAGGAGAAGGTCATTTTGCCACTTAGGAGTCGAGCGATGGTCCTAATCGTGCGAGATAGCCGAGCCCCATGACGGCCGCTTCGCATCCGACATCCTCGAGTGCGGCGACGTCGTCGTCACTGCGAACTCCTCCAGCGGCGACGACGGCAATGGTGCGTCGACAGACCTGGCGATAGAGGCTGAGATCGGGCCCGCGCATCGTGCCGTCGCGCTCTATCGCGGTGACGTGAAGGCGCACGACACCGGCGCGTTCGCAACGATCGAGTGCCTCGTCAACCTCCACGCTGCTCAACTCCTGCCAACCGCGAACTGCGATTCGACCATCCCTGACGTCGAGTGCGACGACGAGTTGGTCACCGAGTTCCTCCACGAAGCGCGTCATTGCATCGTCGTCGCTCCACACGGCCGTACCCACAATGACCCGAGTGGCGCCCGCAGTCAGGGCAGTTTTGGCGGCGCCGACGGAGCGAATGCCACCCGACACCTGCAGGGGAATCGTACCGGCGGCGTGCACGCAGCGAGCGATGACGTCCGGGCGTAGTGCTCCATCGCGCGCGCCCTCGAGGTCGACGATGTGAATCAGTGGCGGCGAGGTCGCCACGATTCGCGCCATGAACTCCTCGATCGGTTGGCGAAAGAGAACACGTTCAAAATCACCCTGTTCGAGACGGACGGCGTCGTCGCCGAGGAGGTCGAGTGCGGGGATGATTTGCATAGTAGCGTGTTAGCATGTTAGCATAACGAAATGACGAGCGGCAAGGTGACATCGGCGGAAGCGAGCCCCGAGACCGCGCAGCGTTTTGGCGAGCTGGTAGCGGCCTTCGTGCGCTTGCGTGATCCCGAGTTGGTTGCGGGATTCCTTCGCGACCTGTGCACGACGACGGAGCTCGACGCGATGGGTCAGCGCCTCCAGGTCGCTCGGCTCGTCAACGAGGGCATCTCCTACCAGGAGATCTCTCGACGGACGGGCGCGTCGACCGCGACGGTCACTCGCGTCTCACATTGGTTGCACTACGGCGAGGGCGGCTACGCCGCCGTCCTGAAACGAGGTCGGAAATGAATCGGCGATTATCGCTCGCACTCCCTTCGAAGGGACGGCTGCGCGAACCATCTTGGTCACTGCTCGAAGCGAGCGGCGTGTCACCCCAAGAGCCGGGCGAACGGATGTTGCAGTCGCACTGCCGAAATGCGGACATCGATCTTCTCTTCGTGCGCGCCGAGGACGTGCCCGAATACGTACAAGATGGCGTGGTCGACTGCGGCATCACCGGCCTCGACCTCATCTACGAGCGCAACTGTGACGTAGAGGTTCTCCTGCGCCTCGGGTACGGCGCCTGCTCGTTGCAGGCGGCCGTCTCTATGGAAGACGAGGCCGAGAAGATCGACGACTTGGCCGGTCGGCGAATTGCGACGTCGCATCCCCGTATCGCCGCGAAGTCGCTGGCGGATCGGGGCATCGCAGCCGAAATCGTGGAAGTGACGGGATCGGTGGAGATCTCACCTCGACTCGGCCTCGCCGACGCCATCATTGACCTCGTCTCGACAGGGAGCACGCTTCGCACAAACGGACTGCGATCGATCGGCACACTGTTCGAGTCCGAAGCAGTATTGATCGGCCGCGTCGAGTCAACGGATGACGAAGCACGACGAACGCTCTCGATGGTGCTCGGTTCGGTTATCAACGCGCGCGCCAACCGCTACCTCTTGTGCAATGTCGCGAAGGATCGTCTCGCCGACGTGACGGCGTTGCTGCCAACATCCGGTTCGCCGACTGTCATGGACCTCGCGACGCCCGGCACCGTGGCGGTGCACGCCTTGGTTCCGGCCGCGGAGATTTGGTCGCTGTTGCCCAAACTCGAAGCCTGTGGTGCGAGTTCCATTCTCACACTCCCCGTCGAACGGATGCTGCCGTGAGCAAGCCGGTGAAGACCGATCGACCGGTCACGATCGAAGAGATCGTGAGCGACGTACGCGAGCGGGGCGACGAGGCACTCGTCGAATGGTCGCAGCGTTTTGACGCAACGACGTCGTCAAAACCTGAGCGTGCCGTGGCCTACGGTGACATTCCAACGTCGGCCGTGTTGGCCGCCGCCGAGAACGTGCGCACGTGGCATGCCGCGCAACGTCCTGCGGATCTGACGCTCGAAGTATCTCCCGGCGTGACCCTCGAGCGCCGGTGGTCGCCACTGCGTTCCATCGGTATCTACGTGCCAACTGGTCTGGTGTCGTCGCTCATCATGACCGGCGTGCCAGCCCAGGTTGCGGGAGTCGACCGCATTGTGGTCTGTACGCCGCCGAACGGGTCCGAAGCGGTGGCGGCGACGGCGGCGTTACTCGGCATCGAGGAGGTCTGGGCCATCGGCGGGGCGCAGGCAATTGCCGCCATGGCCTACGGGACGGCTTCAATCGCTCCGGTCGACAAGATCTTTGGACCGGGCGGAGGTGCCGTCAACGCGGCCAAACTGATCGTGAGTCGCGACGTGGCGATTGATCTACCGGCGGGACCGAGCGAAGTGGTGGTCGTGGCCGATATTGGTTTCGACGAAATGATCATTCAGCAAGAACTGGACGCGCAGATGGAGCACGGTCCCGATTCTCGCGCCTACGTCGTGCGCGTGGGCGACGACCTCGAGGCCGCTCTCGCCGAAGTCGAGGCCTACGCGGCCGAGCACGTGGCGTTACTCGGTCCGAAAGCCGAGTCGTTGGCCGACCGCATCCGCAATGCCGGCGCGGTCTTCGTCGGCCCTTATTCGCCCGTGCCGGCGGGGGACTACGCCACGGGCGGCAACCACGTACTGCCCACCGGCGGATGGGCGAAGTCGACCGGTGGACTGGGACTCGAGGCATTCATGAAGACCGTGACCGTTCAACGCGTGTCGAAGGAAGGGCTCGAGCGTCTCGCACCCACGATTGAGGCACTCGCCGATCTCGAAGGCATGACGGCACACAGGGCCACGGCCCGACGATGAAGCCCGTCGCTCTGGACAGTTATCAATGGCCTCCCTCCAACGAAGCCATTGCCGAACGGGTTGGACTGGACGCACGGTCGATTCTTCGCTTCGACGGAAACGTGGCCGCGACGCCGCCACCGACGGCTCGACCGGCCGCACTCGCCAAGGCACTCGCTGACGTCAACGAGTACGACCGAGGGCGTTACCTCGCACTCCGTACGGCCATTGCGACGCGTCACGGTGTCGGTGTCGATCAAGTAGTCCTCGGTGCGGGCAGTGACGAATTCATTGTGCTGCTGGCCCGCCTCTACGCTGAGAACGGAACGGTGGCGACCGTGCCGGCGTTCTCCTATTCGATGTATCCCTTCGCGGCGAAAATGGCCGGCGCTTTGATCGTTGACGATCCACGGGTCGCCGACGTCGTCTTCGTCTGTCGACCCAATAATCCGACGGGGGAGTTACCCGATATCCCCGACGTCAAGGGACAGCTCATCATCGACGAGGCCTACGCCGATTACGCCGGCGTCGACGCCCTCGATCGCATTGACGATGGCGCCATCATTCTGCGCACCTTCTCGAAGGCCTACGGACTCGCGGGGGCCCGGGTCGGTTACGCGCTGGCGAGCCCCGCGACGATAGAGATCATCACGTCGCGCCAGGCGCCGCTTTCGGTGTCGTCGCTTTCGGCGTCACTCGCGCTGGCGGCCATCGCCGTACCACTCGACGTGAGCAGCCAGGTCGCCGAACGCGAGCGGTTGGCGAACGAGTTGAGCGAATTGGGTCTCGAACCACTGAAGTCGTATACCAACTTCCTCTTCATTCCAATGGGCGAGCCCGAGATACTCGTTGAGAAGCTCATGGCGCTGGGCGTGGTCGTGCGGGCCTACTCGGGCGGACTGCGGATCAGCGTGAACGATCAACTCGACGACGACGTCCTGCTCGACGCGTTGCGTTCGGTGTTGACGAATGAGCCCCTGTCTGCCCAAATGCTTCGTCACCGACGTGCGACGGCCGAAACATTGCTGAGTGTTCGACTCCGCGTACCGGGTGAGGGTCGCGTCTACGTGAACACGGGCCTCGGGTTCTACGACCACATGCTGCAGCAGCTCGCGTTCCACGGAGGCATGGATCTTCGACTTGAAGGCGTGGGCGACCTCGAAACCGGTGAACACCACATGGTCGAAGACATGATGCGTACGTTCGGTGAGGCGCTCGACGAGGCGCTCGGCGATCGGCGGGGACTCACTCGCTACGGCGAGGCGCGCGTACCCATGGACGAAGCACTCGCACACGCCGTCGTCGACCTTTCGGGTCGCGCGACCGCCAATATCTCAATTTCGCCCGACCCCGGGATGGCGGCGCACGCCTTCGAGTCGTTGGCGCAAACTGCCCGCATCACACTGCACGTGACGGCCACCGGGCAGAACGATCACCACGTGGCGGAAGCCTCATTCAAGGCCGTTGGCCGTGCGCTCGCCCAGGCGCTCACGCGCGACGGTTCGCTGATTAGGTCGACCAAGGGATCACTGTGAATGACGTGGTCGTGGTCGACTACGGCGCCGGCAATACCCGTTCGGTGCGAGCGGCGCTCGAGCACATCGGACTCTCGAGCGACGTGACGAGTGAACCCGAACGCGTCCGTTCAACTGCACTTCTCGTCCTGCCGGGCGTCGGCTCAGCCCGAAGCGCCATGACACATCTGAACGAGACCGGCGCGGCGCAGGCGCTGCGGGAACGGTTCAAGGACGGCCGCCCAATTCTCGGCATCTGTCTCGGACTCCAACTGTCAATGGAGTCGAGTGACGAGGACGGGGGCGTCGACGGATTGGGACTGCTGAACGGACGGGTCCGTCGTATTCGAAGCGAGCGTGTACCCCGTTTGGGTTGGGCCGAGGTTGAACCGTGGGGGGAGGCCTTCTATTTCGCCCACTCCTTTGCCGCCGAGTCGCCGGACGTCGTCGCAACCTCAGACGGAGTGGCCGCAGTTGTCCAACGCGACTCGTTCACCGGCGTGCAGTTCCACCCCGAAAAGAGCGGCCCCGCCGGGCTGCGATTCCTCGAACGATGCCTTACGCGCGCCTGATTCCCTGTCTCGACGTCGCCTACGGGCGCGTCGTCAAGGGGATCAGTTTCGTGGGACTGCGCGATCAAGGTGATCCTCTCGAACTCGCCAAGTTTTACAGCGACGGTGGTGCCGACGAACTGGTCTTCCTTGACATCAAGGCCACGCCAGACGACAACACGACGCTGGTCGACGTGGTTCGTACAGTCGCCGCCGTGCTGGAAATCCCGTTCACGGTGGGGGGCGGAATCCGAAGCGTTGACGACGCCGCGCGTATCATCGACGCCGGCGCCGACCGCGTCTCGATCAATTCCGCGGCCCTCGCCGATCCCTCGTTGATCGCCGGCA
>DATCFS010000155.1:0-5565 GCA_036509375.1 Acidimicrobiales bacterium | reverse complement strand
CCGGATACAACCCCGGCGTCGGTCTGGCCTGCACGAACTGCGAGATGGGCACGGGATTCGCCATGGTGAACGGTGGCGCCTCCTACGTCGACGTCATCGAAATACCCAAGGGTGCGATGCCGCCAATGTCCTTCACCTGGGCCAACAACGTTCTGCCGTACCTCTAGGACGGCGAGCGTCGCTGAGTCCCCCGCTAATCAGCCGCCGCACCGCTCGGTTGCGGCGGCGACGTGGGCGTCGGACTCGGTCGCAAGTGGAAGTAACCCATGAACGCCAACGATCCGAGAGCGAAGAGCCCGAACGCGACGATGAGCGGCACCAGGGCAATGTGCTGAACCTCACTCGGACTACCGCTTCCGGGCGAGAGCAATACCGCGACGAAGCCTATGAGGCCAACGGTCGTGATCACCATCCACGCCCATTTATTCCACGCCCTGACGTGTCGACCCGGTAGGAACGGCAGGGGGAACATCCCGAAGGCGAGGCTCGCGAATCCCCCGAGGAAAGTGACGTTGAGGGCCGGATCAACTATCAGCCAGAAGGGCGACGGATGACTCGAGGTGGCCGCGTGAAAGACCGGCACCGTGAGGAAGAACGCAGCCGTACTCACGACGAGGACGCAGACCGACGCAATGGCGTGGAGCCGCCCCCAGTCGCGCTGGTCGGTGTGTGGCCGAAGCACGAACACCGCGATAAGTCCGTAGCAGTAACCGGGCGAGAGTCCGACCGCCCTCGAAACCGCGACGCACACGAGGGCGATGATCATGCCACCGACGAGCACGTGCATGTGCACCTTTCGATGTTCCCGAATTCCGCCGAGCAGGATTGGAAGTTGGGACGTGAGCGTCACGATGCCGACACCGATGCACTGACCGAGGAAGAGCCACAGGGTCGTACGGTTGAGACCGAATCCCTTATCGAGGAACGAGTTGATCAGTCCGGCGAAGAGAATGAAGGCAATGAACAACATCGTGCCGATCGTCACCCGACGGGCAGTCGTCTTCTCCTTTTCACGGTCAATAAACAAACGCGGAAATCGCTTTCGTGCTCGAGCCTGGATGCGTTCGCGATTCTCGGCGTAGGTTGAGTCCAACCATTCGCTCGGGAAACCGGCGCCGATGAGACGGCTCACCAATAAGACGACGAGGCTGATGCCGCCAGAGCTCACGAGATGATCCTGTAACTGCGTCGGGCCCGGCATCGCCACACTGAATTCGGAGAGGTGATTGCGCGTCACCGAGACGTTGAATGGTGTGGACACGAAATAGGGTCGTCCCGTGGTGCACGACAGCTGAAGGCGGTGAGCGCCAAACGAGGCGTCACCGGGAATGACGAGATGGCGCACGACGAAGTTGGCGCCCTGGGGCGCGAGTTGATCAATCAATTTGTTGTCAAAGAAGACGTAGACCGGATTGCACGATCTCGTAATCGTCGAGTCGCGCAAGGTGACCGCGATCCCCGGTGGCCCCGACGAGGGGGTCGTCGCTAGTGCGGACAGCACTCGAAGCGACGTGTGCGCCTCGGCCGAACCGCGGCCGTAGTTACTGACGGTCTGTCCCGTGAATACCGTGCGCACCGACGTCCCGTCCGCCCCCACTTCGGTGACGGAGGCCGCGTACGTGCCGGGGTGGGCGTAAACGTGCGAGGTGTGATCCACCGTGGTGGTCGAACTCGTTCCGTCACCAAACGTCCAGTTGTAGTGAGCGATCGATGCACCGTTGGCGTTGGATCCCGAGGCGTCGAAGAGTGTGGCCTTGCCGGCAGGGGCGGACGTCACGTTGAGGTGTGCGCTGGGCGCCTGTCCCGGTGCAATGGCGATACCGAAACTCGCCGAGCCCACCTCGACGGGGGACTCGGGACGCGGTGGCGAGGTGGTCAGATTGATCGGCGTGACCGTGTTGCTCGCGTTGGCAACGTACGCGGTGTCGCCGTCGGGTGAGATGGCAATGCCGTCGGGTTGGGTCAGGCTGCCGACCGACAGCGGGGCCGACGCCTTCGGCGGTTCCGTCGTGAGGTCAATCGGGGTCACAGTGTCGTCGGTGTTGGCCGTATAGGCCGTCGCACCGTCTGGCGCCACGGCAATGCCGAGCGGACCATTGGCGATGGCGATGGAGCCCTCCGCCGCCGGAGGATTCGACGACAAATTGATGGGCGTCACCACGTCACCATTGGCGACGTAGGCCGTTGAACCGTCGGGCGCCATCGCGATTGCTTGAGGCGCACTCGAGAGATCGATCGTCGACACCTGACGCGACACGGTGTTGATAATGCTCACGGTCGTTGCTTCAGAGTCCGACACGCACACCGTGCGGCCGTCGGGGCTCACGGCAATGCTCCACGGGCCACTTCCGACTTTGATGGGCGCTTCGGCGGTGGGCGGACTCGACCTCAGGTTGATGGGGGTGACGGAGTTGGAGTCGAAGTTCGTGACGTAGGCCGTAGCACCGGACGCCGTGATCGCAATAGCGACCGGCCCCCGTCCAACTTTCACCGACTTCTCGAGCGCGGGTGGCGACGACTTCAAATTGATGGGGGTGACGGAGTTGCCGTTGGAGTTGGTGACGTACGCGGTACGGGCGTCCGGTGAGATTGCAATGCCGAGCGGACCGTTCATTCCCGGCGACGACCCGTGAATCACAGCGAGGTGTTGATTCGACGACGTGATGGCCGTGACCGAGTTGATGTTGAGATTCGTGACGTACACGGTGCCCGACGTGGTGGCCGTTTGCGCCGCGTCGGCAGTCGCGAAGTTGGCGAACAACGCCATGGCCGGACCGAGGAGTCCGACGACCACGAGCGCGCGGAGCCGCCGTAGGCGCCTCGACGTCGTCATCTTCGCTCCCATGGTGTGGTGACCTCAGTTCGCTTTGAGCGAAGCGACCACGCGTCGATTGGCGGCGCGGCCTTGGGCGGTGGCGTTGGTCGATACGAGAACCACGGAGTATCCGGGAACGACGTTGATCTTTACGCTGCTGTCCTTCAGTGCCGCAAGATCACTACTCAACTGGGTTGCGACGGCCTGCGCGCGATTGAAGTCAAGGGTCGCGTTAAAGGCCGGTGTGAACACATTGTCCGTGTAACCGCTGAGGTCGACCGAGGTGTAGTGATTGCTCTTAATCGCGACCGCCATCTGTTGGATCTGGGACTTCAGTTTCGCGGAGAGAGCGAACGACCCTTCGGCGAAAGGCGAGACGACCACCGAGCGCTTCGGGGGAAGCGGCGGCGGACTCGAGATGATCTTGACCGGCGCCAGCGTGGTCGTCGTTGTTGTTGTTGTCGTCGGTGGTGGAAGCGTGGTCGTCGTTGTTGTCGTCGTCGTGGTCGTCGTTGACGTCGTCGACGGAGGTGGTGGCGGCATCGTCGTCGTCGTGGTGGTGGTGGTCGTGGTGGTCGTGGTCGTGGTCGTGGTGGTCGGCAAACAGCATCCGCCGTTCGTCGTCGTCGTGGTGTCGTCATCGTCGCGAGTAGCCAACTGAGATGAACTCTCGCTCTCACACCCATTCGAGTTGAGTACGACCGTGCGCACACTGCCCGTACCAACGGCGGCATTGGACGAGAGTGCGGGAACAATCAGCACACTTCCCGCAACGATCGTGACGACACAAAACGCGATGCGACCTCGGTGAAAAGCGCCGCCCACCATCCGCTTGGTGGGTCCGTGAAACTCAGAATTTCGCCCTTGCATCGTGCCGCCTCATCAGGGAAAGTGCACGCGACCGTGATCTTTCAACTTCGTAATTGAAATGTAATGTGCGGTCAATATAACAACTCTCGACACTTTGTGCAAACGCGACGTCACCCGGTCAGTTGGCGTCGATTCGAAGTGAAATTGCGCGCTTCCCGGTGACGAGTCGTTCCCGATCGAACATCCTCGAAACGACGAGCCACGCCGAGAAGTCCACGCCCGCGAGAATGAGGGCCAACACCACCGCGACGCTTACCGTCGGTTTGATTACTTGAAATGACATCAATGAGGTTAGTCCGAGAGCCGGGAGACTGGCGAGGGTTCCCAATTGCTGGGCGACCCGAACATCAGACGAGAGCGCCGAAACCGCAGTCCCGACCCAGACCGCCCACGCTGCAAGGAGCGGGGTGAAGAGGATCTCGGCGACGAACCACGACGGTTGCCATACATCGTGCACGACGTCCTGGGGCGCGCCTAGTCGAATACTCACTACGAGCACCGCGAAGACAAGATATGCAATGATCGCTGTCGGAATAATTGCGGCAATTGCCTTGCCGATGAGAAACTCTTCACGGCCAATTGGTGTCGTGAGCACCGGTTCCAAGGTGCCTTGATCACGCTCTCCAATTACGGCGTAGGCCGCGATCGTCGCCGGAAGGACCACGGGAATCAAGAGCACGAGGAGGAGGGTCAAGGCAACCTGTGTTCGCACCGCGTCCGCCGACTCCGTGGGAGAGATGAGGAAAAGTTCGACGACGGGCAGCGTGGTGAAGAAGAGCGGCAACGTAATCATCGTGTACAAGATGAAGCGATTGTGGCGGTACTCGCGGAACTCTTTTTGCACGACGGCCCGGATCCGAGTGGCACTGAGATTCATGCCGTCACCCTTCTTCCCGCGTCGCCTACCAATTCCAAGTACACCTCTTCGAGAGAGTGGCGCGATTCAACAATTGAAAGGACGTCCGCTCCGACGCCAACGAGGGCTCTCGTGATGTCGGGTGCCGCGGTGCGGACGTCGCTCACGGTGAGGACGTAACTTCCGGCGTCGTCGCGCTTCCAACTCTCGATAGTGGGCAACGTGGCGAATAGCTGTTCAGGGTTTGCGAGAGCGGCGACTGTCGTTACCACGATGGCCTTGCGAAACATCCGTTGGCGAAGGTCGTCGATACGCCCGACGGTGCGCAGCGTCGTATTGAGAATGGCCACTCGGTCGCAGAGCTTTTCGGCCTCGTCGAGCCGGTGGGTGGTGAGAAAGATAGTGACGCCCTTCCTGCGCAGTGCATTGATCAAATCATGCACTTCGAGCGATGCGACCGGGTCCAATCCGGCCGTCGGCTCATCCAGGAACACGATTTCGGGGTCGTTCATCAGCGCCCTCGCCAGACCAACTCGCTGACGGAGACCCTTCGAAAGGCCGCCGCAAAGGTCACTCTTGCGCGTCGAAAGATTGACCGCTTCAAGAGCCGCGTCAATCCGAGCCTGGGCCTGTCGAAAGCCGTAAAGACCGGCAAAGAACTCGAGGTTCTCGTTGACGCTCAGTCGCAGATAGAGACCTGGAACTTCGGTCATCACGGCAATTCGTTGTCGAATTTCGAAACCGTTCGCGGCACTGAGTTCAATCCCCGCCACGCGCGCGGAACCAGATGACGGTGTGATGAGCGTGCTGAGGGTTCGCACCGTTGTCGTCTTCCCCGCTCCATTAGGACCGAGAAATCCGAAAACTTCTCCGCGCTTGACGTTGAACGACACGCTCTGGAAGGCGACGCGCGAGCCAAATTGCTTCGTGAGATCCTTTACGACAATGACGGCATCCTTTTCGTCATCGCCGCTCTCATCGAGCGCGAACCGGCCCGACTTCGTCACGATCGCCGACGCCAGTT
>DATCFS010000154.1:0-21097 GCA_036509375.1 Acidimicrobiales bacterium | reverse complement strand
CCTGATCGGTGCCGGCCGGCCGTAGGCACGGTCAGCGTGGCAGCACCGCGTTCGATTTCGCCGACGCGGCGCTCGTCCCGTCGGCGTTGGTCGCTCGCACTTGGAAGCTGTAGTGCACCTTCTTGTTCAGTCCCTTGAGCGCGCACGACGTTGATCGCGTCGTACAGCCCTTCGACTTCGGGATCGACGTCACCGCATACGAGGTGATGGGCGTCCCACCGGTGGAGGCGGGGGCTAACCAGCGAACGGTGACCACGCCATCTTTATCGACGGCCGTCACGTGGCGCGGAGTGCCAGACACCGTCGTGGGTGCAACGGCCGACGAATCGTCCACGAAGATCTGCGTGTTGGATTGCGAGTCGGTGTACGTGCCGTTCACGCCACAACTTCCGTCACTGCTGCACGACACGTTGTTGATCGCGGCCTTCCCACCTTGATTGAGACGGGCGGCGTTCGGCACGGGCACGGCGTTGCCCCACGTGCCCGAGGTCTCTTTCGCCACGAAGACGTCCACGTTCGAACTATTGGCGTCGGTGTACGTGCCGCCGGCGGTGCACGATCCGGGGGCGCTGCACGAGATGGTGGTCGCGCCCGATCCGACGTCATTATTGAGCGACTTGATGCCGGGCACTTCAATGGGCGATCCCCACGAGCCGCCCACCTCGGATACCACGAAACCTTGATCGTTGTTGGCGAGGTCGCCGTAGCTACCGGCGCCGCTGCACTCACCTTTGGCACTGCACGAGAGGCTGGAGAGTCCGCTCGTCAGACCCGAGCCCAGGTCGGTCGTGGCGAAGAGTTGCACGGCGTTGCCCCACGTACCGTTCACTTCACTCACGACGAAGGCTTGCTCTAATCCCACCTTGTCCGAGTAGATGCCGCCGGCACTGCAGTCACCCGGTGCGCCACAGGACAGGGTGTCCAAGAGCGTGATCGCTCCGCCGCCAAGGGCCGTGATGCCCGGAACTTTAAAGGGATCTCCCCAGACGCCGTTGGATTCGTGCATGAGAAAGGAGTCAAGCGTGTTGGTGACACTTCCCAAGATGATGCCGCCGGCCTCGCACGATCCAGCGGCGGGACACGACAATGTCGCGACGAGCGCGATTCCCGCCGGGTTGAAGGGAGAGAATCCCGGTGCCAAGACGGGAGCGGCCCAGACACCATTCGTTTCGGTGAAGATCAGTGGCTGTCCGACGTTCGTCGCTTCATCGAGGTAGGCCCCGATCCCCACGCAGGTGCCCATCGCCGAACAAGAGATTGTTTGGAAGAGCGTCTGGTCGCCGGGCTGCAGCGTGGAGTAGTCGGCAATAGGGACCGCACTCCCCCACACGCCGCTCACTTCATTGAGTGCGAACGCGTGTTGAATATTGTCGGCGTCGGCAAAGATTCCCGACGCCGTGCAGTTTCCCTCGCTGGGACACGAGAACGCGTAGACCGCGGCGACGCCGCCCACGTTGAGCGATGACGCCACCTCCTTTGCCGGCGACCACACACCGTGCGTTTCAGTCGCGACGTAGGCTTGGGTGTTCAATGCGGCGTCGGTGTATGAACCGCCGGTCACGCAGTTGCCCTTCGAAGTACAGACAATCGTGCCCGTCATCGCGGTGGTGTGGTTCAACGTCGAGAGCCCAGGAACTTCAATGGCGTTCGTCCAAAAGCCATCGGCGTGGGCTGGGAGCGCCGAAGCGAGATTCAGGCAGAGCACGGAGCCAACGACCGCGAACATTCGCACGATTCTCGTCGTTGGTTGAGGGCCGCACCCACGACGAACGACGCCGCTCGCGCCGTGATCCTTCATGGTCATTGCGCTCCTTCGTTACTTCTGGTTTGGCCCTGACGAAGGCGACCCTAACAGCCAGTTCTTCCAAGCGCTCTACGTATTCGCTCGGCAAACGGATTGATACGGCTCAGAAAATTCTCCTGTCTCCAATGGGAAAGTTTCGGAACCCTGCGAGTGACCTCACGACACCGTCCGCACTGAATCAGTCGCGGTGAGGCAGTAACCAGTTGGCGACCAGTTCCGGTGCGCGGTCGCCCCACTCTTCGGACGTGACGGCGTAGCGAGCGTGGTCTTCCCACGCTCCATCAATCTCCAAGTAACGCTCCGCAATGCCCTCGAATCGGACACCGAGCTTCTCGACAACTCGTCGAGACGGGGCGTTCCTCGGGATGATGTTCACTTCAATGCGGTGCAGGTGCAGCGATTCGAATGCGTACTGCAACAAGACGACGACGGCCTCGGGCATGAGGCCCATTCCCGCAACGGCCTCGTCAATCCAGTAGCCCACGAACGCCGATTGCAGAGGACCGCGCTGAATAGACGAAAGGGTAATCTCGCCGATGAATCGATTCTCATAGAAGATCCCGAAGCCGAAGCCGGTCCCCATCTGTCGTTCACGCTCACGAATGGCGCAGCGACTCACGAAACTTCGTTGGTCGTCAGCGAGGTGGGTGGAGTGGGCCGAACGGGGCTCCCACTTCAGCAGCCAGTCACTGCAGCGGGTGCGCACTTCGTACCAGCCGTCGTAATCCTGCTCGGTCATTGTTCGCAGCACGACCCTACGACCGTGCAGGGAGATGGGCGAATAGATGGCACTACGTGTTGTCACCATGACCAGACCCCCACTCCACCATCGTTACAGGTCACGAGAGAAAACGCACATCAGCGCGCGAGCAGCGACGCCGTGATGCCGTCGAGGATGTCATTCTCCGAGGTGAGCAGTTCCTCCACCTCAAGGCGTTGCATGACCGCGAGGAGGACGAAGAGTCCCGCGGGCAAGACGTCCTCGCGACCGCGCATCATCCCGGGTCGGGCCAGTCGCGACTCGGGTGGTTCACTCGAAAGGCGGTCACGCCACTGCGCAACCGTCGATCGCGCTATTACCCGGTGATGCACTGAATTGCGGTCGTACTCACCGAGCCCGGCGTCCAACTGCGCGAGCGTCGAGACCGATCCGGCCAGTCCCACCAATCGGACATCGCCCGCAAGTTCGGCGAAGGCCGGAACGGCGGACCACGCCCCGTCCAGTTCACTCGTAATCATCGCGGTCGCGGCCGTGGCGCTGGCCTCACTGACGATTCCCCTACCAAGGGCGCGTTCGGTCACGCGTACGCAACCGAGTTGCATGGAGTAGCTCGCCAGTTCCCCGTTCAACATGACGGCCAATTCGGTCGAACCGCCGCCGACGTCGACGATCATGGTCGGACTCGACACCTCGACGAGACCAGTCGTGGCTCCGGCGTACGAGAAGGCCGCCTCTTCGTGACCGCTCAGGATCTTCGCGTCAACCTTCGTTCGCGCCCGCGCTTCGTCGAGAAATGCGGCACCGTTGCTCGCGTCGCGAACTGCGGACGTCGCCACGAGGAGTCCTCGCGTCACCCCGGCCTCGTCCATCAATGTGCGGTACTCGCTCAAAGTGTCGAGCGACCGCGCGACCGCCTCGGGGACGAGCGTGCCCGACGAGTCGACGCCCTGACTGAGTCTCGTGATGCGCGTCACCCGTTGAAGCGTCTCGCCGCGGTCGTTGACGATCAAGAGACGCGTCGAGTTGCTTCCGCAGTCGAGCGCGGCGACGGTCTCAGTCACGAACCTGTTCCAACTTGACGGCCGGCAGGACCACTTCACGCGCCACCAGTGCTCCGACCGGATCGTCGGCCCCCACGAGAAAGTTGGCCAGGTGCGCGTGGAGGCACTTGACCCCACGTCTCGTGCCGCCCACGCCACCCGATGGTTGCGCGCCGTCGTGGCGAAGCGTCGCGTTCGTGCGACGGTCGGCGTAGGCGTCGTGCGTGCGCTGCAGCTGGTCGGCGTCCACTAACCCTTCGAATCGGTGTACGCCGCCGTTGCCTTCGATGCGACTCACCGCATCGTGCAAATCAGGGTCGACGAGCCAGAACAGTGTGGGCATTGGTGTGCCATCACGTAAGTGCGGTTCATTTTCGATCACGACGGGGCGACCATCCAAACGACGAACGACGACGGCGCAGCGACCCTGAAGCGTGCGGCCGATCAGTCCTTCGACAACCGTCAGATCGTCGAGCGACGCATCGTGAAAGGTCAACGCCAGAACTCGAGCGTGCGAACAAGTCGCGAGACGAACGCGTGCGTCGCTGAGTGGTGCGTGGCCTTCGTTGGAGCCGTCGTCGCCAAGGTCGACACCGACGAGGGCGAGACGAGAGGTTGTAATCCGGGGTCGCCGGCGCTCTGCGAACCGTCACCCGTCGCGTCCCCGCGAAGAACCTGGATCAGACTCTGACCGGGTGAGACCAGTTGGTACTGCTCGCGCGCGAGCAGTCGCGCGGCGGACTTCGAGTCGAGGGACTTCGCCTGCAGCGTGAGTGCGTGTTGCTGATTATTGATGGCGTTCAGTTGCGCCCGCGTCGTATTGAGTTCACTCTGTTGGTGCCAGATCGACGTCAACGGGAACCACCCCACGAGCATCACGATTGCCGTAAGGACGGCGAGGGGCAACACCCAACGGTTGCGATCGCGATTCACTGTGCTATTTGTAACTGACACCTGCCGCCCCCGACAAAGACGTTGCACCAAGAAAACGGGCCTGATCCCCGAGTTGTTCCTCAAGTCTCAGCAACTGATTGTACTTCGCCACTCGATCGGTTCGTGCCGGCGCACCTGTTTTTATCTGTCCGGCGTTCGTAGCGACCGCAACATCAGCAATGGTCGTATCTTCGGTTTCACCCGAGCGGTGCGAGATGACGACGCTGTATCGATTGCGCACCGCCAAACGGACGGTATCGAGCGTTTCGGTCAGCGTACCGATCTGATTCAACTTCACCAATACTGAGTTTGCAACACCGAGGTCGATGCCTTTTTGCAACAGTGTCGAATTTGTGACGAAGTTGTCATCACCCACTAACTGCAAAGTGTCACCGAGTCTCTTCGTGAGCGCGACCCACCCGTCCCAGTCCTCTTCGGCCATGCCGTCTTCGAGCGAGACAATGGGATACCGCGACACGAGGTCGGCCCAGTAGTCGACCATCTCGGCGCTCGACAGCACGCGCCCTTCGCCGTCGAGGTGGTACGCACCGTCGCGGTACAACTCGGACGTCGCCGGGTCGAGAGCGATCGCAATGTCGCGACCCGGCGTGCGACCGGTCAACTCGATAGCCTCCACCAAAATCTTGACGGCCGTTTCGTTGTCGGGAAGATCGGGACCGAACCCGCCCTCGTCACCGACCAACGTCGAGAGTCCCCGCTTGGCGAGGAGCGCCCTTAACGCGTGATAGGTCTCGGTCCCCCATTGCAACGCCTCCGAGAACGTGGAGGCGCCAATCGGCATCACCATGTATTCCTGAAAGTCGATTGAGTTCAACGCGTGCGCGCCACCATTGACCACGTTCATCATGGGCACCGGCAAGACGTGCGCGTTGACGCCGCCGAGGTACTGGAAGAGCGGCAATCCGCTTTCCATGGCGGCGGCCTTCGCCGTCGCGAGCGAGACGGCCAAAATGGCGTTCGCGCCCAGTCGACCCTTGTTCGATGTGCCGTCGAGGTCAATCATCGCGAAGTCAACCGCGCGCTGGTCTTCGGCGTCGAGGCCCTCGAGGACGTTGTTAATCTCGCCGTTCACGTACTGCACGGCGTTCGTGACGCCCTTGCCGCCCCACTCGTTGCCGCCATCTCGAAGTTCAACGGCCTCGTTGATACCCGTTGACGCACCCGAGGGTGAGACGGCGCGCCCGAAGGCGCCCGACTCGAGGTGCACGTCGGCCTCCACGGTGGGATTGCCCCGGGAGTCCAAAATCTGGCGGCCCAGGACGACTTCGATCGCGCTCATTACGCATCTCCTCTTTGTTTGATCATCACGTTACTAGCCTCAAGAATTCACTCCTCGAGCGAACGCTCCGCTTCACGGATTGCGTCGCGCAACGTCATCGCACGACTTCGAAGTACGCCCTCGAGGTCGACGCCGGCCCACTGCGCCGCTTCCACGAGCGCGGTGAGCGCGTCACCCCACAGCATTGATACGTCCGATGTTGACGCCGCGTCACCTACTTGATCCTTGGTAATCGAAAGCGTCGTGAGCGAGTCGATGGCGCGTTGACGCGAGGCATTGCCGTCACCGGACGCCATGTCGACGAGCGCGGCCTTGCGAAGGAGTTTGGTGTAGAGCACCAGGGCCGGCAGTTGCCACGCAATGCCGTCGGTGATGCTGTCGCGGCCCTTCTCGTCGCGTTTGAGTACTTCCCACCGCGACGCGACTTCGTTGGCGTCGTTGACGACGACGTCGCCGAAGACGTGCGGGTGCCGACCGGTCAACTTGGTCCGTACGCCGTCGGCAATGGTGGCCAGGTTGAAACGGTCCTCTTCGTCACCCAGTTCGGCATGAAAGATCACCTGAAAGAGGAGATCGCCCAGTTCCTCCTCGACGTGCGCAGTTGCTTCGTCGATCATCTCGTCGCTCCGGTCGAGGCGAATGTACGTCTCGAGGGCGTCGAGCGTCTCGTAGGCCTCCTCGAGCAGGTGCCTCGTCAACGAGGCGTGGGTCTGCTCTTGGTCCCACGGACATTCGAGACGCAGCCGACGCATGAAGGAGACGAGGTCGTCCATTGCCTCTCCGGCCGTTCGAAGTCCTTCAATCCAGACCGACGTCAGGTGATCGACGCCGTCGAAGGTGACGAGCTCATCGGCGCGCAGTTCCGCGATCTCTTGATCAGGCAGACCAACGTGGTGCAGTACGGTGACGATGGTGTGACCCGGTACCCGGTCGGCCAACGACGCGAGGACTTCGCTCGAGTACGTCTGGAGCACGAGGAGCGGGCCCGGTCCCCGAAGTGGTTCGATTGATCCGAGGGCGTCCAGCACGCGAAGTCCGCTCGACATCGGGTCGCGACCGAGGGCCGCGCATGCCACGTCGATGATCGACACGGCCGGCTCGCAGATTGTCGTGACGTCCCCGCGGAGGCGCAGCAACTCGACCGTTCGTTCGGCGACGACCGGTGAACCGGGGACGGCGTAGACCACTTCGGACGTCGGCGAGTTCGTCGCGAGCGCGACCAGATTGGTACAAATCGCCTCGTAGAGCTGGTCGAAGGAGTCGGCGCGGTCGTACCACTCGTCGTAACTGATGACGTCGAGAAACTGATCGGCGGCCGGATGGACGCGCGTGCGCAACCGAACGACTGGCGCGTCACGAAGCAGTTCGAGCGTTCGCTGCGTGAGGAGTTGGACGTCGCTTGGACCGAGTCCTACGACCCGTACGACGGGGGTCACTTATACGTTGCGGTACCGGCGGTCGTCAGCGCCGCGATCATGGAGGTGGTGCCAACGTCGGCCTTGGGGGGCAGCCCCGGCACGAAGGTTGACGGACCGGTCGTATTGAGGCCCCAGCGACCGAAGGCCGGGTCGACCGAGATGGCCGAGTAGAAGAGGATCTTCCCTTTCAGCGTGTTGGCCAAACTCGCGTTGGCGGTCTCGAGGTCCGAAAGTACCGAGCTCTCCGCTGTCGCAAAGGGCGTGACGGTCCGCTTGGTCGGAGCCACGAAGAGCGCGTCGGTGGCGCCGTTCAGCGAGATGTACTGCGGCGTCTTCGGAAACGTGTTGAGCGCCGTCGAGATGGTGTCGGAGCGAACGCCCGAATAGGAAGTGCTGGACGGCGCGAAACAGCCGTAGGCACCACCCTTTTGGCCAGAGGCGTCCGTCGAGTACTTCTTCGCGAGTGCCGCGACGCTCAACCCTGTCGCCTCGGCACTTTGGAATGCCGCGACCTGGGCCGGTGGAACCAGGGCGATGCTCACGCAGATGGTGTCGTACTCCGACGTGTGGGCGGCATAGTACGTCTTCATCGATGTCGCCGTGAGGGGTACGGTTTTCTTCAACGTGGCGACGATTCGCAAGGACGCCGCCTGGGCCGCAATCTCGAAGGTGCGCATTTCGTTCGGCATGTCGGCCAGCGCCATGGCCGAAGAACCGGGACAGGTGTACTGCGAACCCGATTGTGAAACGCGATTCTGATCGGCTTGGCTCAGTTCACTGAGTAGTGAGGCTTTTGCCGCGGCGAGGTCCTTGGCACGGGGGTGGTACTTCAAGGTCGTCTGGGCGTATTGCTGAAGGGCCAGTCCCTCGATGCGAAGATTCGCCCACACCGCGGCGCCACTCGTCGGGACTGACGCGCCCCCGGCGCCCGCGGTGTAGGTGGCCGGATCGAGTGCCGAGATGAAGCAATCGAGGTTGGGGGCGGCGCTGATGGCGCTCAGTTCGCCGCGAAAGGTCGAATTCGTGACCGTGGTGCCGTTCACGGCCAGGCCGGTCGAGGGACTCGCGAATCCGTAAACTGTTGCCCCGAGAAGAGCGAAAATCAGCAGGGTTACGAGTCGGCGCACCTCCTCATGCTACCGAGTCAGGCGTGGGCCACTTCCACCGCCACGAGGGACTCCAACAGTTCGAGGAGCGCCCGCGGCGTCGCACTTTCGGCGGAAACCTCAACGCGCAACTCTTTCGTGTCCTCGTCGTAGGAGCGAGATCCAAGGGTCCGACGAGCGCGCATCTGTTGACTGAGCGAGAGATCGAGCGGACCCATTTTGACGACCGGACGTGAGCGGATGCCGACGCGAGCGGGCAGGACCACGATGGACCGGACGTCGTGGGCGAGGCACGCGAGGCGAAGTTCGGCCAGTTCCAAGAGACCGAGGGCCGGTGCGGGAAGTGGTCCGTAGCGGTCGAGCCACTCGACGCGCAGATCGCCCAACTCCTCCATGGTCGACACGCCGGCCAATCGCCGGTAGGCCTCCAGTCGAGCGTCGTCGGCCTCGACGTAGTTCTTGGGCAAGTGCGCTTCGCCCGGTACGTCGAGGTTGATCTGCACCACTTCGGGGACGACGAATCCCTTGGCGTCGGCGACCGCTTCAGCGACCAGTTGGACGTAGAGGTCGTAGCCGACGGCGGCAACGGGACCGGATTGGTCGTGGCCGAGGAGATTGCCCGCGCCACGAATTTCGAGGTCGCGCATCGCGATCTTGAAGCCGCTGCCGAGTGCGGTGTTGTCGCCAATGGTGCGAAGTCGTTCGTAGGCGGTCTCGGAGAGCACCTGATTTTCGGGGTGGAACAAGTAGGCGTACGCCCGTTGGCCACTTCGTCCGACCCGTCCACGCAACTGGTGCAACTGTCCGAGTCCGAGTCGTTCCGCGCGGTCCACGATCAACGTGTTGACCGACGGTAAGTCAATGCCCGACTCGACGATCGTCGTGCAGACGAGCACGTCGAAGCGCCCCTCCCAGAAGTCGATCATCACTCGCTCGAGCGTCCCCTCGTCCATCTGGCCGTGGGCAATCGCGATGCGCGCGTCGGGCACCAATTGACCGAGTCGCCGGGCAACCTGGTCAATGTCCGAGACCCGATTGTGCACGAAGAAGACCTGACCCTCACGCAGTAGTTCGCGACGGAGTGCTTCGACCACCGCCGGCTCGTTGTACTCGCCCACGTGCGTGAGAATCGGGCGACGATCGGCCGGCGGCGTCGTAATCATCGACAGGTCCCGGATACCGACGAAGGCCATTTCGAGCGTGCGCGGAATCGGGCTCGCACTGAGGGTGAGCACGTCAACACCTATCGAACGCGACTTGATCGCCTCCTTGTGCGTCACGCCGAAACGTTGCTCCTCGTCGACCACGAGCAGTCCGAGATCTTTAAAGCCCACGTTGTCCGACAGCAGACGGTGCGTCCCGATGACGACGTCAACGGTGCCGTCCTTCAGGCCGGCCAACGTCTCCTTGGTCTCGGTGTCGTCGACGAAGCGACTGAGGAGCGTCACTTTCACGGGGAAGCCGGCAAAGCGGTCCGTGATGAGTGCGAAGTGTTGACTCGCGAGCAGGGTCGTCGGCGCGAGCACGGCGGCCTGCTTGCCGTCCTGCACTGCCTTGAAGACCGCTCGAATCGCAATTTCGGTCTTGCCGAAGCCAACGTCGGCGCACACGAGGCGGTCCATGGGCCGTTCGCGCTCCATGTCGGCCTTCACGTCCTCGATCGCTTGTGCCTGGTCGGCCGTCAACGTGAAGGGAAAGAGGTCTTCCATCTCGCGCTGCCACTGCGTGTCGGGCGAGAACGCGTGACCGACCGCGACGTTGCGCTGTCGGTAGAGCTCGACGAGCTCTTGGGCCACGAGGAAGGCCGCGGCGCGGGCTTTGGCGCGCGTCTTTTGCCACTCGGCACCACCCATGCGCGAGAGGGCCGGATGATCGCCACCCGAGTACGGCGTCAGCGCGTCGATCATCTCGGTCGGCCAGTAACTGCGCCCGTCCTTAAACTCGAGAATCAAATAGTCGCGGGTCGTGCCGTTGATGGCCCTCGTCGTCGTGCCAGAGAACTTGGCAACCCCGTGTTGTCGGTGGACGACGAAACTGCCAACGGCGAGGTCGTCGAAGAAACCGTCGACGTTACGCGCCCTCGTGCGCACGGCGCGGTGCACGGTACGCCGACCGGTGAGGTCACTCTCGCTCCACACGACGATTTCTGGATCGTCGGCGCTGAAACCCGACGCTAAGGAGCTCTCGAGCACGGTGATGCGAACGTCGAGCACCTTTGTGGGATCGGTTGACACCGCGAGTCCCTCGCCACGAAGTTGATCGGCCATCCGATCGACGGCGGCCGGGTTGGACGTGAGCACCACACCGCGTCGGTCCTGACTCCACCCACGCACGTGTGACGCAATACGCGCCGCGTCGCCCTGCACGACCGGCGGCGACGTGAGATTGAGCGCGTCGGCCACGCCGGCGACCGACGCGTCGAGCGCCACGTCAATGCGTCCCTCGAGGACGTCGGACCATCCGCGGTGCAACAGGGGGATCTCCTCGGTGGCCTTCCACGTCGACGCCACCGCGTTGGTCAATTCGCGCTCCTCGTCGAGCAAGTCGTCGAGGCGACGCTGCACCCGGTCCGGCTCGACGACGAGCACCGTGGCGTCATCAACCTCGTCGAGCAGTGTTCGCGGCCGTTCCACGAAGATTGGCATCCAACCTTCCATGCCGTCGAAGAGTTGGCCCAGGGCCAGTCGGTCGAACGTGGCACGTCCCCACGGGGCGTCGTGGGTCAACCGTTCCGCGCGTTGACGAGCGTCGACGCCCATGATCCACTCCCGTGCCGGCGCAATGACGGCGCGCGGTAGGTCGTGGAGTGAACGCTGATTGGCAATGTCGAACGCGGTCAGCCGGTCGACATCGTCACCGAAGAAGTCGAGTCGGATGGGTTCGTTGCCCTGCGCCGGCCACACGTCGACGATGCCCCCGCGCACCGCAAATTCCGCGCGGTGCTCGACGAGACTTTCGCGCCGGTAGCCGGTCGCGGCCAACGCGCTAATGAATTCGTCACGATCGAGTTCACTGCCGCGCACGACCACGAGCGGCGCCCGCGCGCCGTCCGGTGACAGGACTTGGGAGAGGGATCGGGCTGAGGCGACGAGCACGTGGGGGGCGTCACCCTCAGCGATTCGCCATCGAAGCAGCGACCGCACCGCCATCGACTGCGTATCGGGACTGACGCGTTCCAGCGGGTGGGTATCCCATCCCGGCCAGAACACCACGTCGTCGTCACGGCCGAGCAGGGCCGCCACGGAATCGCGAAGTTGCTCGGCCTCATGCGACGTGGCCGTGACGCAGACCACGAAGGGGGCATCCAGAGCGTGGGCCGCGACCGAGAGTGGTGTGGCGTAACTACTCGGTGCGAACGTGCCCGCGGCGTTGGCGGTGCGTACCGACGGCGCCAGGCGTTCCAGAACGCGACGAAGTCCGCTGGACTCACTCACGAGCGGTTAACGCGTTGTTGGGCATCCTCAAATTCGTAGTCGAGCACGGTCTCAATGGCGTCGGCCGCGGCCACAACCGATTCGGCAAGTGCCACTTTTCGCTCTCCCGTCGGACGCTGGAGCACGTGGTCGGCGCCCTGTTCCTTGGACCGTGGTTTACCAATGCCGATGCGCAACCGCGAGAAGTCGTTCGTGCCGATTGTTTGAGCAATGGAGCGAAGTCCGTTGTGACCGGCCAAACCGCCCCCGAGCTTCAACTGCAAACGACCGGGCTCGAGGTCCAGCTCGTCGTGGACGACGACGAGTCGGGTGAGATCCTTCACGCTCGTACGTCGCAACAGCGGCGGCAACGCGGCGCCGGACTCGTTCATGAACGTGGTCGGTACGGCGAGCGTGACCGGACCACGGTCGGTTGGAATCGTGGCCGTCAGTGCGCGTTGTCGACTTTCGAGGGTGAGGCGAACGCCGCGTCGCTCGGCGACGAGGCGAACGGCGTCGCCACCCACGTTGTGTCGCGACCCCTCGTACTCAGCGCCGGGGTTGGCCAGTCCAACGATAAGTAGCGTGCTCGCACTCCCGCGTCGTTCGGTGTCGCGAAAGCGCCGAAGCGCCACGACGGACTACTCGACGACTTCGGTCGCAACCGCCGCCTTGACGGCGGTCGTGCGACCGGGGCGTGACGTGACGACCGATACGGTCGGGTCGCCGGCCGGTTCGACACCCTTGGGCAACGTCAACTCTTCGACGCGAATCGTGCCGCCAACCTTGAGGTCGGAGATGTCGACGTCGATGTGGGTAGGAATTTGGTCGGGACGGGTGCGAACCTCGATGTTGAACATCTGCTGGTCGACTTCCCAGTCGGCGTGGCGCACTTCGACGGCGTCACCAATGATGTGGATGGGCACCTCGACGACGACCGCCTGATTGGGGTCGACGACCTGGAAGTCAATGTGCGCGACGGTGCCGCGCACCGGGTGACGCTGAATCTCACGGGCCATGACGAGGTACTTCTTCCCGTCGGCGTCGAGCTCGATGACCGAGTTGATGCCCTGCTCGCCCGACACGGCCGTGCGAAAGGATTTGGCCTCGACGGCGATGGGCAACGGCGCGACGCCTTCGCCGTAGATAACGGCCGGAATCGAGCCCGCGAGGCGCAGACGGCGAGAGTTGCTCGAACCCTGAGCACGGGTGGTCGTTGCGTGCAAAGTGGCGTGTGACATGAATACTCCTCTGACGAGTGGCTGGGCACCCGAAGCGGGCGCACACAGGAGAAAGAGTCTAGCCGAGCAACCGCGAGGGCCACTGCTGCCTACAGGAGGTTCTCGCCACCGAAGATGTCCGACACCGAGGCATCCTCGAATATCGCCGAAATCGCGTTCGCCACGATGGTCGCAATCGAAAGGATCTCCAGGTTCTCGAATCGACGTTCCGGTCCGAGCGGCAACGTGTCGGTCACGATGACCCGACTGATCGGTGCGTTGAAGAGGCGATCGACAGCGGGCGGTGAAAAGACCGCGTGCGTCGCCATTACCCAAATCTCCTCGGCGCCGTGGGCCTTAAGAAGGTCGCAGGCGGCCACGATCGTGCCGGCCGTGTCGATCATGTCGTCAATCAAGACGCAGTGACGCCCCTTCACGTCACCGACGATGTGACGGGCTTCGGCGATATTGGCCGTGCCCCGTGGTCGCGTCTTGTGCACTAACGCGAGGTCGCAGCCCAGATGCTGCGCGTAGCGCTCGGCAACTTTGACCCGTCCGGCGTCGGGGGCGACGACGACCAGGTCGTGCGGATTTTCCGCGTTGTCGTTCAAGTACTCCTCGAAGACCGGTGCCGCCACGAGGTGGTCAACGGGGATGTCGAAGAAACCTTGAATCTGGCCCGAGTGAAAGTCAACCGAGAGCACTCGGCTGGCGCCCGCAGTGACGAGCATGTCGGCGACCAATTTTGCGCTGATCGGTTCGCGGCCAGCGGACTTGCGATCTTGACGCGCGTAGCCGTAATTGGGAATAACGGCCGTGATGCTCTTGGCGGACGCGCGCTTTGCGGCGTCAATCATGATCAACTGCTCCATCAACGCGTCGTTGACGGGTGGGGCATGAGTTTGCACAATGAACACGTGCGCGCCACGAATCGATTCATCAAATCGACAGTGAATCTCGCCGTCGGCGAACTCGCGGAGATTGGCTTCGGTCAGTTTGACGCCGAGCTTGTCGGCGATGTCCTCGGCCAAAACGGGGTGACTGCGCCCCGACACGATGACGAGTCGGCGTTTGGCGAGTGTCTCCACGGCGCCAGCGTACAGGTTTGAACGTGTCGAGTTAGTGGGTTCGGTAGTCAAAGGGGGCGACGACCTCACCCGACGCGACCACGGCGCCCGGCGCGAGGACCACGAACGATGCGACCCGGGCCTCGGCCCCAATGCGCGCACCGGTGGCCTCGACGGTCGCTACCTCGGCGAACTCACCCACCACCACCTCGTTGAGGACCGCGTTCGGGCCGATCCGAGCGCCGCGCTCAATGACGCAGTGTCCCTTTAAGACCGTGCCCGGCAACAGTGAGACTTCGGGGGCCAGTTCGACGTCAGCGTCGATATAGGTGTTGAGAGGACTCCAGATAATCACACCGCGGTGCAACCAGCGTTCGTTGATCCGTCCGCGCAGCACCGCTTCGGCACCGGCCAGCTGCACGAGGTCGTTGACGCCCGATGCTTCAGTGGGGTCGTCCAGGAGCATGGCCCGGGTGACGTGACCGGCTTCGTGCAGCACCGCGATCAGGTCGGTCAGGTAGTACTCGTTCTTCGCGTTCTGACGTCCCACGCGACGAAGGGCCGGACCGAGCAGACTGGCGCGCACCACCATGATCGACGTGTTGATCTCGGTGATGAGTCGCTCGTCGGGCGTCGCGTCGCGCTCTTCGACGATTCGCTCCACCGTGCCGTTCTTGGCGTGCACGATCCGCCCGTAGCCGGAAGGGTCGTCCACGACGGCCGTCAACACGGTCAACGCCGCCTCGCTCTCG
Source organism: Acidimicrobiales bacterium (assembly GCA_036509375.1). Lineage (GTDB taxonomy): Bacteria > Actinomycetota > Acidimicrobiia > Acidimicrobiales > RAAP-2 > RAAP-2. The sequence goes on along the minus strand of DATCFS010000154.1, from coordinate 6,323 downwards.
CGGTGCTCGTGCAACAGTCGCGCGACCGTGCTCGGTCGGAGGAGGGGCGTGTCGCCGGGCATGATGAGGACGTCACCGTCACTCGTGCCGAGTTCGTCGGTGATTGTGGGCAGCGCCACCGAGACGGCGTGTCCGGTACCCAACTGCTCGCTCTGCTCGACGAACACGAGATTCGCGTCGGCGCGGGCCCGTTCGGTGAGTGACTTCTCGACCCACGTGGCACCGTGTCCGACCACCACGACGGTCGCGCGCACGTCCTCGTGAGCGGCGGCGTCGAGCACGTAGAGGACCATGGGACGACCACAGAGATGGTGGAGCGGTTTGGGACGGGTCGATTTCATCCGGGTGCCCTCGCCGGCGGCGAGTACGACGACACAGGTGGGACGGCTCACACCTCCATCTTTATCATTTCTTGTCTACGATTCCAGAAGTGGTCGACTACCCCTACGACGAGTTCTCCTACTTCCACGAAAATCTCGACGAGTGGAATCTCACTCTCCCGGTACCCCACGTACGTCGATTCCACGTCACCGTCGATGGTCTGCGCCAACTGAGTGGACTTCGTTGGGGCGACGCCTCGCCCGAACTGGTACTGCTGCACGGCGGTGCGCAGAACGCCCACACCTTCGACACGGTGGCGCTGGCGTTGCAACGTCCCCTCATTGCGCTCGACTTACCGGGTCACGGCCACTCCGACCCTTCGATCTTTCCGGCGTCGGCCATTCAGAGTCACGCCCTCGACATCGTGCGTGCACTCGAGCAGTTGATTGAACCGCCCCGTCCCCTCGTCGGCATGTCACTCGGCGGATTGACGTCGCTCCTCGTTGCCCACGATCGCCCCGACCTCGTTCGTTCGCTCGTACTCATTGACATCACGCCCGGCGTCAATCAGCAAAAGGCTCACCACATCACCGACTTCGTGAACGGGCCGACGTCGTTCGACAACTTCGAGGCGTTGCTCGCGCGCACCGTCGAACACAATCCGACGAGGACCGTTTCGTCATTGCGCCGAGGCATCTTGCACAACGCGCTCCAACGGAGTGACGGCACGTGGGTGTGGCGCCATCAACAGCACGGCACGTCCGAGCTCGACGCCCCCCCAGCGGGCGACCTCTGGGAGAAACTGTCCGAGCTCGCCATGCCCGTCACACTCCTACGCGCGATGGGGCCCGGTTCGGTTGTCGACGACGAGGACGAGGCCGAGTTCTTGAAACGACTGCCGAACGCGAACGTGGTCCACGTTGCTGATTCGGGCCACTCCATCCAGGGTGACCGGCCGCTGGAGCTCGCCGCGCTGCTCGGTCGCTTCTGCTTCGCTTAGGAGCTGGCGGGGGAGGGCTCGAACCTCCAACCTACGGATTCAAAGTCCGTCGTTCTGCCAATTGAACTACCCGCCACTACCGGTACTCTGGCAATCTTCGGAGATTCTTACCGAATGTCTGAAGATGCTTTACACCAACCAGCAACACTAGAGCCTGTACCACCAAACTGAGAAAGCCGTGCCGTGACCTCCGCCACATCTCCCACCTCCTACATCGCGATCGTCGACGACGACGCGGCAATCCGCACGGCCCTCGGTCGGGCACTTCGAATGGAGAACTACGACGTCGAACTCTTCGAGGACGGCGTGAGCGCGTTGAAGTCAATCCAGCTCCGCGCCCCCGACGCAATCGTGCTCGACCTGCAACTGCCCGACATCGACGGGCTGGAGATCTGCCGGCGAATCCGCCGTTCGGGCGACTCGACGCCGATACTCATGCTCACCGCGCGCGACGCCGTTAACGACCGCGTCGCCGGGCTCGACGTTGGCGCCGATGACTACTTGGTGAAGCCTTTCGACCTCGCGGAACTGTTGGCGCGACTGCGGGCTCTTCTTCGTCGCCACCACCTCGGTGACGGCGACGGGGCGGTTCTGCGCTTTGAGGACCTGACCCTCAACCCCCAGACCCGTGAGGTCTTTCGCGGCACCCGGACCGTGGAACTCACGAAGATCGAATTCGACCTGCTCGAACTGTTCTTGCACCACCCGCGCCAAGTGCTGACGCGTGACCAGATCCTCGATCTCGTCTGGGGCTACAACTTCGACTCCGGCACGAACTCCCTGGCCGTCTACATCGGGTACCTTCGCCGAAAACTTGAAGAGGCCGAAGAGCCAAGGCTCATTCAAACCGTGCGCGGTGTGGGCTACGCCCTTCGCACGACGTGACGTTCCGCTCGCGCGTCATCACCGCGACGGTCGCGGCCGCCGCCATCGCCGTCATCCTCGCCTGCTTTGCGTCGTTCGTCACGACGCGCAATTCGCTCATCCACTCGGTTGACGAATCGCTCGGCACTGAGGCCAACCAGGTCCTCCAACACCAGGGATTCGATCTCGGTATCAACGCCTACCTCATTGGAGCGACCGGCCCCACGGATCCCGCGTCGAGCCTGCCAATCGACAGTACGATCCGCGCGGTCGCGGAAGGAAAGAGCACCGAGGTCTTTCGCTCGGTGACGATCCACGATCAAGCCTTTCGCGAGCTCATCGTGCCGATTGCCGCCGGTTCGATCGTCCGATGCCCCCAGGGTGAGTGCGACATGACAAAGTCGGCCGCGCTGGTGGTGATTGTGACGATCACGGGACAGACCAATGAACTACGCAGCCTCGTTCGCACGTTGTTGTTCGTCGCACTCGGCGGGTTGTTGCTCGCCCTCGCCCTCGGTCTGTTCCTCGCGCGCGCCGCGCTTCGTCCGTTGGAGGAAGTGACCAACGAGATCGAGACCGTGGCCGAAACGAACGACCTCGGCTACCGGCTGAACGAGGGTGACGCCGACGAACTCGGTCGACTTCGCCGGGTCTTCAACCGTCTGCTCAGCACGGTCGAGAGCAGTCAGACGTTGCAACGCCAATTGGTCGTCGACGCCAGTCACGAACTTCGCACTCCCCTCACCTCGCTACGCACGAACGCGCAAGTCCTCTCGCGCGCTCAGGAGTTGAACCCCGAGGACTTACGGCTCCTGACGGGTGACATGGTGACCCAAGTCGACGAGTTGGCCGCCTTGGTGACCGACCTCGGTGAACTTGCCCGAGGTGAACGGAGTGAGGGCGAGATCGAAACGTTACGGCTCGACGAGTGCGTGGACGAATGCGTCGACACGGCGCGCACCTACGCGCGAATCAAGGACATCACGATCGACGCCGACGTCGAAACGTCCACCGTGCTCGGACGGCGTGACCGACTCGTGCGCGCGGTGTCCAACCTGCTCACGAACGCGGTCAAGTTCACGCCCAACGGTGGACGCATCAAGGTCACGTCGAGCGCCGGCGCCGTCAGCGTCAGCGACAGCGGCCCGGGTATTGACGAAGCGGACCTCGCGTTCATCTTCGACCGGTTTTGGCGGTCGTCGTCGGCGCGCGCCCTACCGGGATCGGGCCTCGGTCTTTCGATCGTGGCCCAGGTTGTCTCCGAACTCGGCGGCACGGTGCACGTGGACCGCGACCCCGACTTGGGCGGTGCTCGCTTCACCATTTCATTACCAAGTGATGACAATTCGTGATGCCGCCACAACTGGCCCTCAATTCTGTCGTGTTTCTTAAGGTGCCTCTGTTCTGGTCTTAGTGAAGGGTGGGAGACTGTAAAGGACTAGGAAAACCTTATGACCCCCAAACAGCGCACCCCCCAGCAGCGCGACAAGCGCTTTGCGCGAGTTCGACGCATGACCCAATTGATCGTGATGGGTTCGGCCGCGACGTCGGCCGTCCTCGTAGGAATCGCCGCGAACGCTCCCAAAGTGGTCGCGACGCCGACGACCACTCCCACGACGACCGTGACCTCCACCACGACGACTACGACGCGACCGACCACGACGACCACGAACCCCTCGCGTGGATCGACGTCGACGACGGTTCGAACAACCACGCCGACCACGGTGTACGTGGCGCCTACCACCGCCCCGGTGACGACGACAACGGTGTGCACGTCCACGCCGTCTGGTCAGGTCACCTGTTATTAGGTTGGCGATGAAGTTTGCTATCTGGGGACTGAGTGGTTCTCTCACCACTGAACGAGACGATCAAATGCCGTACGCCGAAGAGCGACTCTGGCACTGGATCGACGAGTTCGACGCGGCCTGTAACCGTTTCCGGCCGGACTCCGAGATCTCTCGCGTCAACGCGCTGGGAGGTGAATCGGTGACCGTCAGTCCGACCTTCGAACGGGCACTCGAGAGCGCACTGCACGCCGCGCAGATTACTGACGGGCTATGTGACCCCACTGTGCTGCCAGCCCTCCTCGCGCTCGGATACGACCGCGACTACGGCGACGTGGCGTTGCGCGTTGACATTGAAGAGCGTGCGCCACTTCTGCCGCCGGGCCCGTCGGCGATCCATCTCGACCGCGAACGCCATACGCTGACGTTGGATGCCGCGTGTCAGATTGACCTTGGTGCGAGTGCGAAAGCGCTCGTTGCCGACGTTGTCGCCAACGACGTGGCACCGACTGGAGGTGTCGTCGTGGAACTCGGAGGCGACGTCGCCGTGCGCGGCAACGGTCCCGAGGGACCGTGGGCGATCGCGGTCAGTGACTCACTTTCGATTTTCGGAAACGAACCGAGGATTTCCCTGCGCCACGGCGGTGTGGCCACCTCGTCGTCGACGACACGAACGTGGCACGTCGATGGTCACGTCGTGAATCACGTCATCGATCCGCGCACGGGGTCCTACGCGAAGGGCGTCTACACCACGGCGTCGGTCACGGCCAGTGACTGCGTCACGGCGAACGCCTTCGCGACTGCGGCCCTCTTGTGGGAGGACGCCGATTACCACCTCGCTCAGGCCGGGTGGTCGGCGCGACTGGTGCGCGCCGACGGCTCGATTGAGTACGTCGGAGGATGGCCGAGCGACGACGAGGCGAGATGATCGCCCTCACCTCCCCCTACCTCTGGTACACGACGCGCGCGACCGGCATCGTGACCCTGATTCTCTTCACGATCGTGGTGGCACTCGGCACGTTCGTCGCCAATCGGATTGGCGGCACGTACGTCGGGCGATTCGAACTGAATGAGCTCCACCGTTCAGTCTCGATGGTCGCCATTGTCTTTCTCGCCTTTCACGTCGTCACGACCATCGTCGACAGTTACGTGCCCACTGGCGTACTTTCGATCTTCGTGCCGATGACGTCGTCGTACAAACGCCTCGCCATCACGTTCGGTGCGGTCGCCCTCGACCTCATTCTGGCGGTGTGGATCTCGAGCCTGTTGAAGGTACGAATCGCCAATCGATCGTGGCGATTCATCCACTGGTTCAGCTGGTTGGCCTTCGTGGCCGCCGTCGTGCACGCACTGCTTGCGGGCACCGACAGTCGCTCGGGCCTCGGGCTCGCGGCGGTTATCGCCTGTTCCGCGGTCGTCGCGGCGGCGGCGTTCTGGCGGTACCTGGGGCGACCGACGCGCGCGGCCGGGCGAACGGCACTCTCGCCGCTCGTCGCCGCCCCCGAACCCGAGGTGCGTCCCGGGGTCCGTCCCACGCCGTCCACGACCGGTGCCGCAGCGAAGCGACGGACGCGGCGATGATGGAATCCTCGACGCTCCCACGACTGCTCCACGGCGCGACCGGGCGACCGCTCACCCTTCAACAGCACGAGGTGGCGTTCGCCGCCAACTCCCCCGTCGCCAATCTCTTCGAGGAGTTGCAATCGTCGGGCCTCACGGGACGAGGCGGCGGCACGTTCGCCACGTCGAAGAAGGTGGCGCTGCTTCGTAGTCAGCGAAGTCATCACAAGTACGTGGTGGTGAACGCCATGGAAGGTGAACCGGCCGCTCACAAGGACCAGACGTTGCTCTCGTCCAATCCGCATCTCGTACTCGACGGCGCCGAGTTCCTCGCTTCGATGATCGGCGCCAAGGAGATCGCCGTGTGCGTGTCGCGCGACAATCCCACGGTCGTGCACCACGTGCAACAAGCCATCCACGAACGAACACGACGTTCTGAACGGGGGGCCCGGTTTCAGCTGCACGCACCGCCGTGGCGCTACGTCGCGGGCGAAGAGTCGGCCCTCATCCACTGGCTGAACGACAACGAGTCGCTCCCCCAGTACCGGGCGAACAAGGCCGAACCGCTGCGCATCGGACGTGGCCCGGCGCTCGTCAACAACGCCGAGACCTGCGCGCACGTTGCGCTCATTGGACGTTTTGGTTCGTCGTGGTTCCGCCAACTGGGCACCGACGAGAGTACCGGCAGCACGCTCGTCTCCCTCTCGGGCGCCGTCCAACGTCCTTCGGTCCTCGAAGTCCCGCTCGGCACGTCGCTTCGCACCATCCTCGAAGCGGGCCACGCGGACCCCAAT
>DATCFS010000153.1:0-5516 GCA_036509375.1 Acidimicrobiales bacterium | reverse complement strand
GGGCACGGCGCCGTGGTGGAAACGTACCAGGCACAGCTCGTCGACGTACGGAGTTTGAAAGTTGCTCGGCCTGGGTAACACCCAGTGGCTCGCCGCGTCCGCGACCACGAGGTCGATCGGGACTGAGCTCTCCGACCGACGCTTGTGCGCCGTCAGGGTCACCGTGAAGCCGTCATATCGCGCACGCAGGGCGGTGCGCGAACCCAATCCCGAGCCGAGTTTCGCCGGAGAAAGACACGAGAAGCCGGCCCGGGACGAACTGGCGGTGGAGCGACCGGTGGTCACGAGGATCGAGACGGCCGCCACCACGACGAGTACCACGACAACCACGACGTAGGAACGGGGGCGTCGTCGGGGCCCGACCCACATCACTTCTTCCATCACGAACTCCAATCGCGCGGCGCCGCGAACTCTCGTGGGCACCTAATTCGATTGTGTCGCGTTGCGTCGCGAAATTACTCCACTCGTAATAAAACTTAAATTAGTCCGAGCGCTCGCACTTCGTCACGCTCCGCGAGCAGTTCGTCGGTCGTCACCTTGATGCGCTCCTTCGCGAAGTCGTCGATGACGAAACCTTCCTTCACCTTCCACGATCCCTTACCGTCCGACGTGAGGGGCAGACCGAACGTGAGCCCGGCCGGCACTCCGTACTCGCCGTGGCTCGTGACGGCGACGGACGCGCAGTTGTCATCGGGCGTCGGGTTCACGAGACTCACGACCGTGTCGATCGCCGCGTTGGCCGCCGACGCGGCAGAACTGGCCCCGCGAGCCTCGATGATGGCGGCGCCACGCTTCTGGACGGTCGTGATGAAGTCGCCACGCAGCCAGTCGTGGTCGCTGATGACGTCGAGCGTTGGCTTACCGGCGACCGTCGCGTTGGCGAAGTCGGGGAACTGCGTCGCCGAGTGATTGCCCCAGATGGCGACGTTCTTCACGTCCTTGACCGGCACGCCGGCCTTCTTCGCGAGTTGGATCTCCGCGCGGTTCTGATCGAGGCGGGTCATGGCGAACCAGCGGTCCGCGTCAACGTCCTTGGCGTTCGAGCGCGCGATGAGACAGTTCGTGTTGCAGGGGTTGCCGACCACGAGAATCCGCACGTCACTGGCAGCGTTCTCCGAAATGGCCTCGCCCTGGGGTTTGAAGATCCCACCGTTCACCTTCAGGAGATCGCCGCGTTCCATACCGGCTTTACGCGGCACCGATCCGACGAGGAGTGCCCAGTTGGTATTCGTGAAGGCGTGCTGCAGATCACTCGTCGCTTCGATACCGGCGAGCAGTGGGAAGGCGCAGTCGTCGAGCTCCATGACCACGCCTTCGAGGGCCTTCATCGCCGGCTCGATCTCGAGTAGACGGAGCACGACCTCGGTGTCAGGTCCGAAGACCTGACCGGAGGCGAGCCGAAACAAAAGGGAGTAGCCAATCTGACCGGCGGCGCCGGTGACAGTGACGTGGATGGGGGTGGTCATCGTTCCTCCAGTTTGTTAGAGACGGTCGACAATGGCTGAGCCGAACTCGGAACACTTCACTTCGGTGGCGCCTTCCATCTGTCGGGCGAAGTCGTAGGTGACGATCTTCTCAGCGATCGTGGCCTCCATGGCGCGAACGATGTCGTTTGCGGCATCGGTCCAACCGAGGTGCTCGAACATGAGCACTCCCGAGAGCAGGACGGACCCCGGGTTCACCTTGTCCTGGCCGGCGTACTTGGGTGCCGTGCCGTGGGTCGCTTCGAAGATGCCGTGGCCGGTCATGTAGTTGATGTTGGCCCCGGGCGCGATGCCGATGCCGCCCACTTGGGCGGCCAAGGCGTCCGACAGGTAGTCACCGTTCAAGTTCATCGTCGCGATGACGTCGAACTCGGTGGGCCGTATGAGCGACTGTTGGAAGACGATGTCGGCGATGACGTCCTTCACCAACATCTTCGAACCGGGCTTGCCGTTACAGTCGTCCCAACCGACGGCGACGTCGTCGAACTCGTCCTTCACCAATTGGTAGCCCCACTTCATGAACGCGCCTTCAGTGAACTTTTGGATGTTGCCCTTGTGCACGAGTGTGACCGATTCGCGCTCATTCTTCAGTGCGTAGACCATCGCCGCGCGAATCAGTCGCTCCGAGCCCTCCTTCGAGATCGGCTTCACGCCCAGGGCACTCATTTCGCGGATCTCCCATCCGTACGCGTCCTTCAAAAACGCGCGCAGCTTTTCCGCTCCGGGAGTTCCCGCTTCGAGCTCGAGACCGGCGTAAACGTCCTCAGTATTCTCGCGAAAGATCACCATGTCGACGAGGTCCGGTCGCTTCACCGGCGAGGGCACACCTTGGAACCAGCGCACCGGACGCAGGCACACGTAGAGATCGAGAATCTGACGAAGCGCCACGTTGAGCGATCGGAATCCTTCGCCGATTGGTGTGGTGAGCGGGCCCTTAATTCCAATGAGGTACTCGCGAAAGTCCGTGACCGTCTGTTCGGGAAGCCACTCGCCGGTCTCGTCGAAGGCCTTCTGTCCGGCGAGGACTTGTTTCCATTCAATGGTCTTGCCGTGCTTTTTGGCAGCGGCGTCGAGAACCATCTGGGCCGCCGGCCAGATGTCGATGCCGATGCCGTCGCCTTCGATGAAGGGGATGATGGGGTTGTCCGAGACGTTGAGTGTGCCGTCGGCGTTCTGTGTGATTTTGTTAGCCATCTCGTCATCCTACGGCCTATTTGAGGGGTCACTTTATGGTCAAAAGACCTCGTGGCCACTGAGAAAACTATGAAAACAGCGCGTGATAAATCTCGCTCGTCGCCGTTGACCGGTTGAGCGTATAAAAGTGCAGACCGGGCGCGTTGGCGGCCAACAACTCCCGGCAAAGCTCGGTGGCCGCACGAATTCCCTCGGCGCGAACCTCCTTGGCGCCGCCTCGTTCGTCAGCGTCAAACAGGCGCGCCGCCAAGGAATCCGGCACGGCGGCGCCCATTGCCCGCATGCGGTCAATGCCGGTGATCGTGGTGACGGGCATGATGCCCGGTAGGACCGGTTTGGTAACGCCCAACTCGTTCAGTTCGCCGACCAGTCGGGTCCACGACTGGGCCTCGAAGAAGAACTGCGTCACGGCGAAGTCCGCCACTCGAAGCTTCTCGGCGAGGTATCGCCGGTCCGACGCGCGGTCGGGCGACCTCGGGTGACCCTCAGGGTGCGCGGCCACGCCAATTGAGAAGTCCCCTAACTCGCGCGCCATCGCAACGAGGTCGAGGGCGAAGGCGAACTCCGACTCGGCGATGGCCGGATCGTCGGGGATGTCGCCCCCGAGCGCCATGATGTTCGACACGCCCGCGTCGGTGTAGTTCTTCAAGAGATCACGCATCTCGGCGCGCGAGTGTCCGACGCAGATGACGTGCGCCATCGCCGTGACGTAGCCGTCCGATTCGATCTGGGTGACGAGGTCGTACGTACGTTGCCGCGACTCTCGTCCGCCGCGGTAGGTCACCGAGACGAAGGACGGCTGCAGCGGTTGGATGTCCTCCAATGAGGCCGCGAGGACGGCGCTCTCCTCGTCGGACTTGGGAGGAAAGAATTCGAACGATCGGGTGGGGCCGGCTGCGAGCAGCTCGTCGATGCGCACCGAACTAGTTCGCCCGGCCGAAGTCGTCTTCGAGTCGAACGATGTCGTCCTCGCCGAAATACGTGCCGTGCTGGACCTCGATGAACACGACCGGCGTCGTGCCGTAGTTCTCGCAGCGGTGCGCTTGACCAACGGCGATGTCGATGCTCGAACCCGGCCCGAGGTCGTGCTCGACGCCGTCGAGGATGACGGTCGCCTGGCCGCTCACGATGAACCAGTGCTCGGCACGCTTAGCGTGGAATTGGTAGCTGAGGCGTTTGCCGGGCGTCACGACAATGCGCTTCACCTTGTGGTCGAAGGCCGTGTCGTCCAACACCGTGAAGCTACCCCAGGGTCGTTCGGAGTACTCGCGGCCGTGGTCGTCAGTCGTTTCGGTCATATCGGTCATCGCACCTTCTCCGCAGCTAGTACTGCATTTCGTAACAGCATGGCACGGGTCATCGGACCAACGCCACCGAGACGCGGCGTAACCCAGGCCGCCTTCTCAGCAACGTCATCGTGAATGTCACTGAGGAGTTTCTTACCCTCGAAGGTCGTCCCGGCACCGACCACGGCGGCCCCCGGTTTCACCATGTCGGCGGTGACGATGCCCGGGACCCCGGCGGCCGACACAATCACGTCAGCCGTTCGCGTCAACGCCCCCATGTCCTCGACCCCGGTGTGCACAACGGTGACCGCGGCGTTGCAGTTCGGTCGACGCATCGCCATGAGCAGCGCGAGCGGTCGCCCGATCGTGAGACCGCGTCCAATGATCGCCACGTGCTTGCCCTCCACTTGCACTTTGTACGCCGCGAGCAGCTCCACGATGCCGTTGGGGGTGCACGGCAACGGTCCCGGTACGCCCATGACGAGCCGGCCCAGATTCGTCGGGTGCAGACCGTCGACGTCCTTTTCCGGCTTCACGCGGTAGAGCACCTGCTCCTCGTTAATGCCGTCGGGCATCGGGAGTTGCACGAGAATCGAGTGAACCTCCGGGTCGGCGTTGAACCGGTCGACGACCGCTTCGATCTCCGCTTGGCTCGCCGAGCCCGGGAGGTGTTCGTCGAAGGAGCGAACCCCGATCTCCTTACACTCTTCGACCTTCATCTCGACGTAGCGCGCGCTCGAAGGGTTGTCGCCGACCAGCAACGTACCGAGGCCCGGTGTTCGACCCATTGCGGTCAGTCGGGCCGCACGGTCGGCTAGTTCCATCTTGATGCTCTTTGCGAGTCGTTCGCCGTCGAGTAGTTGTGCCGTCATATCACTCCTCTTAGTGGCGAAAGTGACGCTCGCCGGTGAGCATCATCACGATGCCGGCGGCGTTCGCGGCGTCGATGACTTCTTGGTCGCGCATTGAACCTCCGGGCTGCACGACGGCGGTGACGCCGGCGCCGGTGAGCGATTCCAGTCCGTCGGCGAACGGGAAGAACGCGTCCGACGCGGCGGCCGATCCCTTGGCGTAGTCGCCGGCCTTCTGCGTAGCGATATTGGCCGACACGACCCTTGACTGCTGTCCGGCACCGATCCCCACGGCGACACCGTCACGGGCGATGACAATTGCGTTGCTCGTCGTGCGGGCGCACACGCGCCACGCAACGAGGAGGTCCTGGAGTTGCTGATCGCTCGGTTGCGCCGTCGTCACGCAGCGCCACTCACTCACCGGCACGAGCAACTCGTCAGCGTTCTGCACGAGTGCCGTGTCGCCAAAGGTTCGCACACTGAGACCCAGTGGCTCGGGCGACGGCGCCGTGAGGAGTCGGGTGGCCTTGCGCCGTTTCACCAAGATCTCAATCGCGTCGGGGTGCATCACCGACGCAATGATGACGTCGGCCTGGGGTCCGGCCGCGATGAGCGTCGAAAGTGCCCCGTCGAGTTCCCCACCAATGGCCACGATGCCCCCGAATGCGCTCTGGGGATCGGCGGCCAGAGCCTTTTCGAAG
>DATCFS010000152.1:0-3390 GCA_036509375.1 Acidimicrobiales bacterium | reverse complement strand
GTGCTCTAAGGAAGGACTGGACGGGTGGGCGTTGGCGTCGCTGCTCGCCGAACAGTCCGGACTCGTGGTCAGTCCCGGCGAACTCTACGGTGACGCCGGCAAGGACTTCGTGCGCATCGCCGTGGTGCAACCCGACGAGCGTCTGGCGTTGGCGGCGTCGCGACTCCGAGGAACCTGATTACCGCCGGTACGCTTGATGCATGAGTGATCTCGAAGCACGCATCAACCAGTGGTACGACGACGTTGGCGAACTGACGCCCGACGACCTCGAAGCGCGCCGCGACGTCGAATTGGTCATCACCAAACTCGATGACGGACAACTCCGCGTTGCCGAGATCGACGCCCAGGGCGACGTCGTGGTGCACGAATGGGTGAAAAAGGCGATCCTGATGCTCTTTCGCCTCCGAGGCCTTGAGAAGAGTGAGGTGGGACCGTTCGAATACCTCGACAAGCTCGAGTTAAAGAGCGACTACGAGCGCCGCGGCGTCCGTGTGGTGCCCGGCGCCTCGGCGCGCCGGGGGAGTTTCCTCAGCCCCGGGGTCATCTTGATGCCCAGTTACGTCAATATCGGCGCGTGGGTCGGCCCCAACACGATGGTCGACACGTGGGCGACGGTCGGAAGTTGCGCCCAGATCGGCTCCAACGTGCACCTCTCGGGTGGCGTGGGTATCGGTGGTGTATTGGAACCGCCCAACGCGGTCCCGGTCGTCATCGAGGACGACGCCTTCATTGGCAGTCGGTGCATGGTCGTGGAGGGTGCCCGCGTCGGACGCGGTTCGGTCCTTGGAGCGGGGACCATCCTCAACCCCTCCATTCCGGTGATTGATGCCGTGACGGGCGACGAGGTATCGCGCGGGCGCGTGCCCGACTACTGCGTCGCCATTTCGGCCAGTCGGCGACGGGAGTTCGAGGGCGGCGAGTTCTTCTTGCCGTGTGTCCTTATTATCCGGCGTCTGAGCGAAGGTGAACGTCACGACAAGACGACGCTCAACGCAGTCCTGCGCGAGCACGGTGTGGCGACGTGAGTCGACTCGACGAGGCGTTCGCGCTCGTCGCCATTGACTCGGTCAGTCGCAACGAGGCGACCTTGGCCCACCACGTCGCGGTCGTGCTCTCGCGCAACGAGGCACTCGACGTGGAACGCATTGGGGACAACGTCGTGGCTCGTACCACGGGACACCACGCCACGCGACTGCTCGTTGCCGGCCACCTCGATACGGTGCCCGGCAACGCCGACGACGCCGTGATCGTTGACGACGAACTCCGTGGCGTGGGCGCGTGCGACATGAAGGGTTCCCTGGCGGTGATGTTGGAACTGGCCACCGACCCCACACCGCGTTCGGTTGAAGTGACGTGGGTCTTCTACGCCCGCGAGGAGATCGCGCGCAGTGAGTCGGGACTGCTGGAAATCGCCCAGCTGCGCCCGGAGTTGCTCGACGCCGAGGCGGCGCTACTGGCGGAGCCGACGGACGGTCGAGTCGAGGCGGGCTGTCAGGGAGTTCTGCGAGTGCTCGTCGAGATGACGGGCGCTCGGGCGCACACGGCGCGGCCGTTCACCGGGCGGAACGCGATTCACCGCCTCGGCGACGTCATCGGCCGGGTCGCCAGTTACGAACCTCGCACGGCGACGCTGGACGGGATTTCTTTCGTCGAGCAGTTGCAGGTCGTCGACGTGAAGGGGGGAGTAGCGGCCAACGTTGTGCCCGACTTTGCGAGCTGCGCACTCAATCACCGAGTCGCTCCCGACCGCAACCGAGACGAGGCCACGGCGTCACTGGTGGCGTTCCTCGGCGATCTCGTTGAAGAAGGCGACACCATCACGGTTACGGATTGGGCGCCCCCGGCAGTTCCGTCGCTCACCAACGACCGACTGGCCCAACTGGTGACCCTGACGGGCAAAGGTGCTCTCGGCAAGTTGGGTTGGACCGACGTGGCGACGTTCAGCGAATTAGGCATACCGGCGACGAACTTTGGTGCCGGCGATCCGATGCTCGCGCACCGAAGTGATGAGTTCATAACGGTGTCGCAATTGGACGAATTCGCGAGGGTGCTTAGGGCCTGGCTGACCTAAACGAATTCGCCGTAGCACCGGGCAGGCGCCCGTCGTACCGTATTCTGCGTTGCCGAAATAATTAGGTCCGAAGGTGTGCCTAGTAACTGCGAAGGACCGAGATGACCTTGCCAAAGAGGAAGACCTCGCGGGCGTCGAATTCCATCGGTTCCATTGTTGCGTTCTCCGGCTTCAGCACGATGCGCGAACCTTGGGGAAAGTAGCGCTTGACCGTCGCCTCACCACCGGGGATCTCTGCGACCACAATTTCACCCTTATTCGCAGTGACTTGGCGCTGCACGACGAGGTAGTCACCAGGCAGGATACCCGCGTCGATCATCGACTCACCGCGGACTTCCAGGACGAAGCTGTCGCCTCGACCGGCGAACTGCTCGGGAATCGACATGAGTTCATGCTTGATCTCTTGCGCCAACACGCCGGTGCCGGCTGCGACGTCACCGACGAATGGAATGTAGCGGATCTTCTGATCGGGCGCGGGATTCTCGACGTCCAACCTCACGGTCAACGTGCGCGGCTGTTGCGGGTTCTTCTCGATGTAACCGGCCCGCTTCAACACCTCAATGTGGTTGGCGACGGTCGCTGGCGACTTCAAACCAACGTGGTCGCCGATCTCACGAATGGTCGGTGGAAAGTTTCGCTCCCTCTGGCACGTGATGATGTATTCCAGGATCTGGCGGCGCATGGGGGTGAGGACTTCGGCCATGGAGTTCCTTTCAAGTACGAACAGTTGTTCGCACTTTATCCCAGATTCTCAGTGAAATCAAACACCTGTTCGCTTTTCTGGAGCGTCGGATTTCGTTTGGTAATAAACGAGTTTCGCACGTTCCGAATGAACTGATCTGAGTAGTCGGCATTGCCGAACGTGGTGATCGACGCGTTGCGAGCACGTTTCCGACTTGCTTCACGTTGATGAAGTTGTTGACCGAGCCGTTACCCCGACGTTATTTTTCGTTCACCCAATGCTAGGTTTCACGGATGGCGAATGCCGAACAGTTCCGAGAGGGGAATGAATGAAATTAGGGATGAGAAAGATTGGCGTGGTCTCCGCGACCGCGGCTCTGGTCTTATCGGGAGTGGCAACATTCGCCGCGACCGGTGCGTCAGCTGCGGCGAAGAAGGCTCCGAAGCTGAAGACGTACTCAATTGGCTACCAGGGTCCGCTTTCCGGTGGTAACGCTGCTACAGGTCTGTTCGAACTGCACGGCGTACAGCTCGCTGTGAAGCAGTGGAACGCGAACAAGAAGCGCAAGTTCAACGTGAAGCTCGTATCTGGTGACGACCAGGGTGACCCAACAATCGCCCCTTCAGTGGCCACTGGA
>DATCFS010000151.1:0-3488 GCA_036509375.1 Acidimicrobiales bacterium | reverse complement strand
CGACAGGGACAGGTCGGCTTTGCGAGACTGCTCACCGCAATGCACGACGCGTGGGTCAACCAACGCGACGCCGTCGAACAACGGGCCCGCGAACTCCAAGAGGGAATTGGTCGCGAAGTCAGTTTCATTGACCACCTCGCGCCGTACACCGAGTCGCTCGATCTCGCCACAATACGGCAACAGTTGCGCGACGAATTGGTATCGCGCGTTGACGACGATGGCGGTTTCGGTGACGCTCCCAAATTCCCGCGCCCGAGTTACGTCGAAGCGCTCATTGACTACGACGATCCCGAGTCACGGTCCGCATTGGCGCGAACGCTCAACGCGATGTCGCGACGTGGACTTTACGACCACTTGCGAGGGGGCTTCGCTCGTTACAGTGTCGACGGCTCTTGGCACGTACCACACTTCGAGAAGATGCTGAGCGATCAAGCGCTACTCGCGCGCGCCTACGGGCGCGCCGCGTCGGTGGTGGGACAGAGGGAGTGGCGAGACGTCGCCGACGACACCATCAACTTCGTGCGTGCCGATCTTTCGCTCCGCGACGGTTTCGCCTCCTCACTCGACGCCGACGCCGGCGGCGTGGAAGGATCGCACGTCACCTGGACGCCGCACGAAGTTCGCGCTGCCCTGCTGACCGAGGGACTCGGCGACGACGTGTCCGCGGCGCTCGCTCGGTGGCGCATCACCGATCCGGGCCAATTCGAGGGCCGCTCCATTCCTCGACTCGCGGACAGCGAACCGTTCATGACGCCGTCGGCACTCGAGGGAGCACGAGAGTCACTTCGCCGGTCGCGGGCGACGCGACCTCAACCGCTTCGCGACGAGAAGGTCATCCTCGAATGGAACGCCATGTTCGCGTCCGCACTGCTGCGGAGTGGACAGGCAACCTACGAAGCAGAGGGCGTTGCGCTCCTTCGCACGCTGGCACGTACGCACTTCGCCGAGAACAGTTGGTGGCGAACGGAAGACCAGAACGCCTACGCCGGTGCCAGCGACGTTGCGTGGCTACTCGACGCCTCCCTCGACGCCTACGAACTCGGCGGAAACGACGAATGGATTGACAGCGCCACGATGTTCGCTCACTATATATTGTCGCACTTCTGGGACGGCGACGTCCCGACCTCGACCTGGCCGAACATCGGAAGTGGACTCTTCGCCCAGAGCGACCAGGTCACGGATCTTCGTCTTCGCACCAAGGAGATCTTCGACGGTGCCACGCCGTCCAGCCACGCCGTGTCGTGTCGCGCACTGGCCCGTCTCGCGCTGTGTACCGGCGACGCGGCGTTGCTCGTCGTGGCGCAGCGACTCGTCGCACTGGCGGCCCCGCTCATCGCGCAGCATCCCGGTGCCGTACCGGACCTCGTCGATGCCGCCGGCTACGCCCTGGCGGGCGTCGAGGTCGTCGTGCCGGGCGACGCGAACGTGTTGAGCGACCACGTACGCTCGATGGCAATGCCTCGAACAGTTCTCATCACCGGCCACGGATCGTCCCCGTTACTCGAAGGTCGGCGGGCGGGGCTCGCCTACGTCTGTCGCGGGGGCGTCTGTCAGTTGCCGGTCGACTCGATCGAAGCGCTCGGCGCGCAACTTCGGCTCGCGGTCGCCTGATGCCACTCTTCGGTCGTGACGCCGGTGCTCGGGCGAACAAGCGACTGGTCGAACGCATGCCCCAGCGATCGAGCGTCGACGTGAGCGGCGGATCCACCGTCTACGGGCTCGTACTCGGTTCGACCAACGAGACGACGACCGTCGTCGATCTCGAGTCCCAAGCGATCGTTCGTTGGCGCATTCCGTGGCCCGCGGATTACGTCACCGACCTCGCCGTCTTCGACGTCGTCGAAGGTCAGTTAGCGCTCGACGTCGAGCGCAACGATCTCGCCCAACCGGAGTCGGTCACGCTCGAAGATCTTCCCCGCCGACTCGGTACCTACCGGGGGCGACGCGTTCGCCGGTGGCTCGAACAGTTGGCCAGTCCCCCCGACGGACCGCTCTTCGGGTTTCGCGGACCGTCGGCCCCCTACTGGGAGTTTCGCGGTGAGCGCCCGAGCGTCGCGCTCATCGCCGCCGACCGCGGTCCACAGTTGCTGCGCCGCAGTGACGACGGTTCCACGTGGGTCCGATTCGGTTGGTTCGGTGACGACGTGTGGTTGCTCTGTGAGGACGCGCACGCCATTCGCACGATGGAGGCGACGCGACGAACGTCGCTCGCGGGCAAGGACCTGGCGTCGGCGCTGGGATTTCGCCCGATGTACGTGTTGACGACGTTGTCCAAGCCCATCGACGGGCACTGCTACAAAAGTTGCACGGGACTATTGCCGCGCGGTTAGTCCTATTTGGGAAGTTTGCCCGAAGCCAGTGATTCGGCCATCGCCCATCCAAAGACGACCAGACGTTCACCCTTGTGCGGTTTGAGACCAGCGAAGAACGTGGTCGCCCCTTCGGGGATAGGACCCTTAGACGCCACGTAGTCGAGGCCCCCGACGGGACCGGGGGTGACCGTCATGATGAACGTCTTGTCGTCGATTGACTTCTCCGAACCGAAACGCTTGGCCAGTCGTCGACCCCAAGCTCGGTCCTCGCCGGTCGGCTTGTAGCCGAGGCGCGGCACGACGTCCTCGAGGCCGGCGAAGGCCCGAAAGCCGTCGGCGGAGGTGAGCCGCGAGCCGAGCAGTACGTCCTCGTCGGGGAAGGCGAGCAGCGCGCGACGGAATTGGTCGTGCAGGATCGTCTTCAGCGTCTGGTCGGACTTGGCGTTGCGGTCGACGAGCAAGAGTCCGACCAACAGTGAAGGCGTGCCCCCGATGCGTTCGAGTGTGCAGAACGAGTAGCCCCGCAACTTGTTTCCCTCGCGGACCTGGGTTACGAGAACCCAGTCTTCTCGCTGCTTGGAGAGGAACCCAATGTCGAAATTGGGCTCACGATCGACGCAGAGATCGGCCATTTCGGCCAGTTCAGCGTCGGAGAGCGCGGTGGTGTCCTTCGTGGTGACGTTCATTGCCATAGGAATACATTCTACGACTCTTTACGCACCCGTTCGGCCGGCTACGCCTTTATGACGTTTCGACCGAATTCTGTACGTAGATCAGCGACCACGCCCGCAATGTTGACGTTGAATTCGGGACCCAACTTGAAGGCTTTACCGGCGTTACCGGTCTCCACGATGACCGGCGAGCGCCCCGGATACCGCGCCAGGATCTCGCGCAGAGACGCAATTGAGGTCTGCGTGAGGTCTTCGGGGCGAAGCGCCAGTCGCAGTTCCTCATTGGCGCGCTCGACGGTGAGCATTTCTACATCCATGGCGCTAAAGCGCAATTCTTCCTCGTAGCCCGGACGAACCTTCACGAGCACGATGTTGTCCTTCGTGAGGAAACCACTGAACTTCTCAAAATTGTTGGCCGAGAAATTGATCTCGATCGCTCCTCCGAGGTCTTCCAGCACCACCCTCGCGTACTGCTTGCCCATCTTCGTCGTACGGATCTGGACTT
>DATCFS010000150.1:0-9587 GCA_036509375.1 Acidimicrobiales bacterium | reverse complement strand
CAAGGCCCACGCCGAGGCGCCCGGACCGGCCTCCGCGCTCATGTCCGGCGCGATGGTGAACCTCGGCATCTACGGCATCATCCTCGTGGGCAACGTGCTGCTGGGCGGCGGACCGGTCTGGTGGTGGCTGTTGGTCAGCGCGTTGGGCGTTCTCTCGGCGCTCTACGGTGCGCTCTACGCCGCGACCAGTTCGGACCTCAAGCGACTGCTCGCCTACTCGACGGCGGACAACATGGGGCTGGTACTCATTGCCGTTGGGGTGTCGGGAATGTTCGCCGCGTCGGGGAGTCGTACCACCGCGGCGGTAGCCATGGTGGCGGCCCTGTTATTGATGTTCAACCATTCCTTATTCAAGGGCGCCCTCTTCCTCGCCGCCGGCGCGGTGCAGATCGCCACTGGTACCCGCGACCTCGACCAGTTGGGCGGACTGCTGAAACGAATGCCCGTCACGGGCCTGGTCTTTCTGATCGGCGCCCTCTCGGTCGCCGCACTGCCCCCGTTCAACGGATTCGTCGGCGAGTGGCTGCTCCTGCAAAGCCTGCTGCACGCCTTGCCGAACGCCAATACCGCGGTCGTGATCACCGTCGCGGTCGCGGTGGCGGCGCTGGCCCTCACGGGAGGTCTCACCGTGGCCGCCTTCGTCAAGGCCACGGGCATTGGCTTTCTCGGACGGCCCCGCTCCGAGGAGGCGAACGCGGCTCACGAAGTACCGGCAACGATGCAACTCGGTGCCGGGTTACTCGCCCTATCGTGTGTCGCGCTCGGACTCGTGCCGATGCTGATCGTGCCGGCTCTCGTACGAGGTGCGCGCAGTGCGCGTCCGGCCGCTCCGGTTTCGGCGGTCCACGGATGGATCACATTGCACGTCTTCGGGTTCCACGGCGTCTTGGCGCCATCGCTGCTCGCGGGCGGACTCGTCGGGGCCTTGACCGCGACGGTGCTCGCGCGCCGCGTCGCTCGCCGAAAGAAACCGTGGCCCGCAGTGACGCTGGCCGAGCCGTGGGGATCAGGGCGACGAACGCAAACGGTTCGCATGCAGTACACGGCGACGTCGTTCGCCGAGCCATTGCAGCGTGTCTTCGATGACGTCATCCGCCCCGCGCGCGACCTCGACGTGAGCCCCGCCGCCGAATCGCACTACTACGTCGAAAGAATTACCTACCGAACGTCGAACGACGACGTCATCGAGCGAGTGATCTACGAACCCCTCATCGCCGCGGTGCGCCGGTGGGGCGGTCTCGCGCGAAAGCTACAGAACGGCAGCGTGCACCGCTACCTCGCCTTCGGTCTCCTCGCCCTGGTCGTTGTTCTGGTCGTACTGGCGTGAACGGTTTCGTTCATCTCTTGACGTCCGGCGTGGTGGCCCTGGTCCAACTCGCCCTGGTGGCAGCGGGCGGGCCACTGCTGCTCGGCCTCATGCGAAAGGTGCGCAGCCGCCTGGAGGGTCGGGTCGGCGCACCGATCTATCAGCCCCTGCTCGACCTTCGCAAACTCTTCACCAAGCAGCGCATGCGCCCACGTGAGTCCAGCTGGCTCTTCGCTGCCGGACCTCTCGTGCTCGTGGCCACCGTGGTGTGCGTGTCGGCCATCTCGCCCCTGGCGACCACTCGTCCACCGATGGGCCAGAGCGCCGACTTCTTTGCAATCGTCTTCGCGCTGCTGTTGGGTTCGGTCGTGCTGGCACTCAGTGCCCTCGACACCGGCACGGCCTTCGGTGGCATGGGCTCGAGCCGGTCGATGACCATCGGGGCCCTGGCCGAGCCGGCGCTGCTGGTGGCGATACTGGCCATGGCAATTCCCGCGCACACGTCGAACCTCCCGTCGCTCGTGCACGCCGGTCTGACCCACCCTTCACTCATTGCGAGTCCGTCGCGCATATTTGCACTGGCCTCATTTTTGGTGGTCATCTTGGCCGAGAGTGGCCGACTTCCCGTCGACAATCCCAGCACGCACTTGGAACTGACCATGATCCACGAAGCCATGGTCCTGGAATACTCCGGACCGGACTTAGGGCTCATCATCCTCGGTGAGACCATGCGCCTGGTCTTCCTGCTCGGCCTGCTCGTCAACCTGCTCGCGCCCTGGGGGGTAGCCGACCGGCCCGGCGCGCTCTTCTTTGTCATTGGCGTGGCGGCGCTGACGGCCAAAGTGGTGGTCGCCGGCGTCGCGATTGCCGTCTTCGAAGTCTTCACCGCCAAGATGCGACTCTTTCGACTGCCCGAGTTGCTGGCCGGCGGATTCGTCCTGGCGCTGCTCGGCGCCGTCACTGCGGTGGTGGCGAGATGAATAACGCCACCTATTCCAGCCTGCTCGAGCTGGCGGCCGGCCTAGTGATCCTTAGTGCTTTCGTCACCCTGTGGCGTCGCTCGCTCACAGCCATCGTTCGCGCACTGTGCGTCCAAGGCGTCGCACTCGGACTGGTGGCGCTGGTGCTGGGTCTGCACCGCCGCGACGTCGTGCTCGTCACGGTGGGCTGCCTCGTCATTGCGGCGAAGGGTGCGGTCATACCGACATTGCTGCGACGGGTACTGGCCAACGACGCCAACAATCGCGAGACGTCGCCACTCGTCAACGTGCCGGCCTCACTGGTGGGCGCCGGGGCACTCACGTTCCTCGCCTACGGCGCGACACGGAGCGTCGTCGCGCTCGCGCCCACCAGTGCCGGCCGCCTCATCCCGTTGGGCCTGGCGACGTTGCTGATCGGCTTCTTTTCAATGGTCATACGTCGCAAGGCGGCGTCGCAGATCGTGGGCCTGTTGCTGGTGGACAATGGTATTGCCCTCGTGGCCTTCCTCGCCACGGCTGGCGTCCCACTCTTGGTGGAGCTCGGCGCGTCGCTGGACGTCTTGCTCGTTGTCGTGGTGCTGCGCGTGTTAGCGGTGCAACTGTGGTCGAAGTTCGCGGTGCTCGACCTCGACCAATTACGAGAGTTGCACGACTGATGTTGCCGATCCTTCTTCTCGCCGTGCCCCTCGCGACGGGCCTCATCGCGGCGACGCAGTCGTGGAAGCGCTGGGTCGGATGGCTCTGCACCGCGTCACTGGCGGCCGTACTGATCTTGGGCGTCGTGCTCGCCACCCGCGTCGTGCACGGTCGCGCGATCAGCGCCTTCTCGGGGACACTCCGCTGCGACGCGTTAAGCGCCTTCATGGTCATCGTCATCGGGGCGATTGGCCTGTTGGCCACCACCCAAAGCGTGCGCTACCTCGACGCTGAGATTGTCTCCGGACGCGGCACCGCGCGCCACGCGACGCTCTACGCGGTACTGGTCCAGGGATTCATCACCACCATGCTGCTCGCGGTCTTGGCCGGCAACGTCGGCGTGATGTGGGTCGCCGTCGAGGCGACGACGATCATCACCACGTTCTTGGTCGGACATCGAAAAACGCGCGGTGCACTGGAAGCCTCGTGGAAGTACGTCATCATCTGCTCGGTCGGTATTGCACTGGCCTTTCTCGGCACGGTCCTGGTCTACCTCGCAGCACTGCACGCCGGGCACGGCGCGCACGTCTCGCTGCAGTGGACCTCGCTCATGAGCGTGTCGCACCATCTCGACCCCGGGGTCATGCGTCTCGCGCTCGGATTGCTGGTGCTCGGCTACGGGACCAAAGTGGGTCTCGCCCCGATGCACAGTTGGCTGCCCGACGCCCACTCCCAGGCGCCCGCCCCGGTCTCCGCCCTCATGTCCGGCGTGCTCTTGACCGTCGCCTTCTACGCCCTCCTTCGTTTCAAGGCCATCTGCGACGGTGCGCTCGGGACCGCCTTTCCCCGCACCCTCTTCGTAACGGTCGGACTACTCTCGCTGATCATTGCCGCGTCGCTGCTCTTAACCCAGCACGACTACAAACGGATGCTCGCGTATCACAGCGTCGAGCACATGGGCCTCATTGCGCTGGGGGCGGCCGCCGGTACGCCACTCGCCGTTGCGGCGGTGTTGTTGCACATCCTCGGTCACGGTCTCGCGAAGGCTGTTCTCTTCCTCGCCTCGGGCGAGATCCTCCTGGTTGAGGGCAGTACCGAAATCGACCAGGTGAGGGCGCTCCTCGCACGACGGCCGGCGCTCGGCGGCATCTTCGCCTTCGGATTGGTGGCCCTGTTGGGGTTGCCGCCCTTCAGCCTCTTCGTGAGCGAACTCAATATGTTGCGCGCCGAAGTGACGGTGGGCCTCGGTTGGGCGGCGGCGATTTCTCTCATTTGCATGGCGGTGATCTTCGGCGCCGTGATGTCGCATGGTCGTCACATGCTCTTTGGCGCACGCACCGACGGCGAGTCGGCCGTGCGAACAGTCTCGAGCGTCACGGTTCCGCTCATCGGCGGCCTGGTGGGCTGCGCCGCACTCGGCCTTCTCGCCTGGCCGCTCGACAGTCTGTTGCGCGCCGCCGCGATGGTGGTGGTGCGGTGAGCGCCACTTCGTTCGTTCAACGTCTCGTGGAAGAGAGGCCGCCGCGAGCCGTGGTGGATCTTCACTCCAGCGAACTCGTGGACGCGGCCGGGTTACTGCTCGAGAGCGGCTACCGCCTGGCGCTCGTCAGCGCCAGCCACGACGACAACACCATTCGCATTGTCTACCTCTTTGTCGACGGCCCTCCCGACCAGCGACTCGAACTCCACGTGCTCCTCGACGCCGAGCAGCCCCGCGTGGCGTCCCTCGCCCACCTGTCGTTTCCCGCGGGACGGTTTGAACGCGAAATGCGCGATCTCTTTGGTGTCGAACCCGTTGGTCATCCCCAACCACGTTCGCTGGTGCTGCACCAGCACTGGCCGCCCCATTGGCACCCCCTGCGCGCCGACGCCGGACCCCAGCCCGCGATGGACCTCGAGGCCGGATCATTTCCCTTCGCCGAAGTCGAGGGCGCCGGCATCTACGAGATCCCCGTCGGACCGGTGCACGCGGGGGTCATTGAACCGGGACACTTTCGTTTTTGGGTCGTCGGTGAAACCATCGTGCGCATGAAGGCCCGGCTCTGGTTCGTGCACAAGGGGATCGAGCGTCTCTTCGAAGAGCACGACCTCGACTTTGCACTGGGTCTCTCCGAAAAGATCTCCGGTGACAGCGCCGTCGGCCACTCCCTCGCTTTCGTCCAGGCCGTCGAAGAGGCACTCGGTATCGACGTCACGCCGCGCGCCCAGGAGTTACGCGCCGTGCTCCTTGAACTCGAACGGCTCTACAACCACGTGAGTGACGTCGGTGCCCTGTGCAACGACGTCGGCTTCGGCCTCGCCAACGCCCGCGCGTTGACGCTGCGCGAGCGGCTCCTTCAGATGAACGAGACCGTGACCGGTCATCGACTGCTACGCGGCGGCGTCCACTACGGCGGCGCGACGCTGCTCGCGCTGCCCCGAGTGGACGAGTTGCTTGAGATCGCTCAACAGTTCCATGAGTTGGTTGACCTGGCACGCGCCAACAACATCGTCATGGACCGCTTCGCGGGCACCGGTGTGTTGACCACCACGCAGGCCCACGAGATCGGCGTGCTGGGCGTCGTCGCTCGCGCGTCGGCGCTCAACGACGACGCTCGTGTTGCGCACCCCTTCGTTCAGATGCCCACGACATTCCATAGCGTCGTGCGCGACGCGGGCGACGTGCTCGCACGCTTCGACGTGCGATGTGATGAGGTGGACATCTCGCTTCGTCTCCTGACCGACTTCGTATCGCGCGAAGGACCACTGTCGAGCGACAGCCCACACGCGGCCGTTCGCCGCGAGGGACACGGAACGGGAATTGTTGAAGGCTGGCGCGGCGCGATCGTGCACCGCGTCCAATTCGGTCCGCAAGGAACGCTGCAACGCGTGAAGGTCGTAGACCCTTCGTTCTTCGCCTGGCCGGCACTGCCCGTTGCGCTCACGGACACCATCGTGCCGGACTTTCCGTTGGTCAACAAGAGCTTCAATCTCTCCTACGCGGGGAACGATCTGTAGTTCAGCGCGCGGTGAACGCGTGGTGGTCGTGTGCACCCTCAGTGCTTCGCATTTCTCTGAAGAACGCTGCGCCAATTCACCAAGGGCAGAAGGCAGACGGCGACGAGCAGTACGACCTGAAGCGCGATCGCCCAGGGCGCACCGAAGACTTGCCCGAGAACATTCGCGAATTGCTTGTCAGCCAACGTGGCGACGCTCACGTAGATCGAATAGCTCACGATACGTCCGACGAAAAATGCAAGAGCCAGTTGGCCGAGCGGCAAATCGAGCAAGCCCGCCGCAACGAAGAGCTGGGCTGACGGCAACGGCGACACCACGAAGAGCCCAAACAGCGCGATGGCGCCGACTCGCTTGTTCGTGATCAGCGTTCGAGCGTCCTCGAGGTTGAGCTTCATCCGTCGAGGTAGGCGACCCTTGAAGTGGCGTGAGCCCATGGCGAGGAGATACCTCCCACACACTGCCGCAATCGCACCAAGTAGTACCAGCATGATTGGGTTCAGATGCCAGTGAAGCCTGGCAAAGACGAGCACGGCCCAGGTCGGCGGCCCGAACGCCGGCAGGAGATTGATCGCGAACACGATGGCGAAGAGCGCCAGATACGTCACGACGCGACCCTACGTCACCTGAGCAACGACCTCATCGCATTCGGCATCGATTGACGAGCGGAAGAAGTTCGTTCGCTGTAAGGAACCGTGGCGGCCACCAAAGCCTTTTCGTACCATGATTCCGATCGTGTTTGAAGGACAATCGACTGGCCTACTCGCCGTTCTCAACGAATGTGAACTCTCGAGATAGCGCGAGAGATGATTAGGCGCTGAATCTCAGACGTCCCCTCGAAGATCGTGTAGGTCGTGGAGTGACTCATAGATCTCCTCATCATCGGTACTTTCCACACTGGACGGACCCACAAATGAGTGAGATAGAACCGATTTTAATCCATTTGAGCCGAACGTCAGTTCCCATTAGTGGGTCCCACCTGAGTCGCCAAAAGGTCACGCACCAGCACGGCGGTAGGTCGTCGGAATCACGAATACGGACGAAGCCTCACCAGGTGACACGTAGGTCTCGCCGCCCGCGAAAGTTTCAGGTCTTAACTATCTTGTGGCTCCAGTGGAAGTAGGTCGAGTCCGACTTGGGTAGCTTCTCTCGACAGTCGAGTTCGAACGGCGCGACGGGCGCGATCGATGTTGGTGGCGTCATGGAATAAGTGGAAGTACCAATTGGCTGTCAACAGTGCCCCTTCGAGCTCAAAAGCAAGCTGGCGCGAATCGCTGTCGACTCGAAACTCCCCATTTGCTCGAGCGCCCTCGGCGGCCCGCTCGAGCGTCATCATCCACTGCTCTTGGCATTCGACGATGCGGTCGCGGACAAGGCTTGGCCCTTTCGCATCGAACTCGGCCATTGCCGACGCAAAGAAACAGCCTCCCACGAACACGGACCGTTCGATGTAGGAGAGGAACGCCGTGCACAGCGCGTAGAGCTGGGTGATACCCAATGGCGACGAGAGGGCAGGTTCGATCACCTCTTTGACGTAGCGAAGGCGGGCCTCTTCGATTGCCGCCAACTGAAGCGACTCTTTGGAGCCAAAGTGGGCGAACAGGCCACTCTTGCTCATACCCAGCTCGCTGGCCAATCGCCCGATGCTGAGGCCGTCGAGTCCTTCGACCGAGGCAATATCGACGGCGGTGTGAAGGATGTCCGCTCGAGTGCGGGCTCCCTTGGGGGTAGTGCGATTCGACATTCTTTCATTGTATAGCACGAACGACCGTGCTATATTCACTCGGAACCGAGTTTCATCTAATGCGAGGAGCACATTCCGTGCCACTAATTAATGTCAAAATCATCGAAGGTGTCTTCACCACGAACCAGAAACAGGACATGGTTCGACGGCTGACCGACACCATGGTTGAAATCGAGGGCGAGAACATGCGCCCGGTCACATGGGTCGTCGTTGAGGAAGTCAAGAGCGGCGACTGGGGCATCGGCGGCAACCCGCTCAGCACGTCTGACGTAAAGACGCTCGCGGCCGGCCAACCGGTCAGCTAACCAGCGCTCCCCGTAAGCAGTTGCCATGTACGACGTGATCGTGGTCGGTGCTCGCTGTGCGGGGGCGTCGCTCGCCATGCTGCTTGCGCGCGACGGTCATCGAGTTGCTTTGGTCGACCGGACATCGTTCCCGAGCGACACGATGTCGACCCATTTTCTTTGGCAACGGGGAGGGGCTCGGTTGCAAGCTTGGGGGCTGCTCGATTCGCTTCGGGAACGCGGGTGCGCGCCAATTCGGACGATCACCTTCGACGTAGGCCCCGTGCAACTGTGCGGCGCCGGTCCCAGCGTTGGAGGAGTACCAGACACATACTGCCCGCGTCGAACCGTGCTCGATGCGCTCTTGGTCAAAGCGGCCACGGATTCGGGAGCCGAATTGATCGAGGACTTCGTAGTCACTGGACTGGCGTGGTCTGAGGGACGCGTGGTCGGCGCGGAGGGCCACCACCGCGGATCTGCGCAGATCACTTTGCAGGCCCGCGTCGTTGTCGGAGCGGACGGTCTGCACTCGACCGTCGCCCGTGCGACCGGCGCACAAAGTTACCGGGCACACCCTGCACTGACGGGAGTCCTCTACTCCTACTGGAGCGGGCTGAAAGGTCTCGGGGCGACTTTTCACGCTCGTCCCGATCGGCTCATCTTGGTCTGGCCCACCAACGACGACTTGACGTGCATCTATGTCGCCTGGCCACACCAATTGTTCCGTCAAGTGCGCAAGAACGTCGAAGCCGAGTTCCACGAAGCACTCAACCTCATCCCGGGCCTGAGTGAGGTGGTCGCTTTGGGCCGGCGCGAACAACGCTTCGTGGGTACCGACGACTTACCCAACCTGTACCGAACCTCGGCAGGGCCGGGCTGGGCGTTGATCGGCGACGCCGGCCATCATAAGGACCCCTCGACGGGCATGGGCATGTCCGACGCATTCATGTCAGCCGAACTGCTGGCCGAAGCCATCAGCGATGGCCTTGTCAGGCAACGACCCTTCGATGGTTCACTGTTTGACTATCAGAACAAGCGAGACGCCCTCACCGAGAACGGATACGCGCTCACGCTGAGCACGGCGCGGCTCGCACCGCTCACGCCAAGACTTGAATCGTTCTATCGTGACGCCGCGGACCGGCCCGAAGTCATTTCACATATTCTCGGCGTCATCGGAGGTTCGTTGCCGATGGCAGATCTCGTCGCCGATGGCGCGTGACCAATGCGCTGCGACACCGCCACATCCGCAAAATGGACCAGAGCTTCGGCTCCGGGAAAGAGGAAGGTGCACAATGTCTCTCGAGGACAATAAAGCAATTGCCCGTCGATTCATCCGTGTTTGGGACACCGATGACCCACGGGTCTTCGATGAGTTGGCGGCGACGGATATCCGCATCTCTTACCCAATCTTGCCAGGGCCGATCCGCGGGGTGGAGGCGTTCAAGGTAGTGCTTGCGGGCGTCCGCGCCGCCCTTCCAGATATCGCGATCGAAATAGACGACGTTATCGCGGAGGGTGAATTTGTGGTGGCGCCATGGACGATGAGCGGCACGCATCTGGGTGAGCTGATGGGCATCCCACCCACTGGGAAGAGGGTCGCGTGGCGCGGCATTACTATCTACCGGATCGAAGACGGCAAGGTG
>DATCFS010000149.1:0-2954 GCA_036509375.1 Acidimicrobiales bacterium | reverse complement strand
ACGGACATGCCGCTCGAACGGATGTACCGGTGGGCTCGCGCCGCACGAATCTACGACGGCCCCGACGAGGTGCACCGCCAGACCGTGGCGCGCCACGCGTTGAAGAACTACACCGCGACTGAGGTACCCAGCGAATTCATTCCGACGAGGACCATCGCCGCGAAGGAGAAGTTCGCCGGCATGCTGGAATTCCTCGAAGCGGAAACGGTCTAACGGGGAGCCAAACCTTCGACGGCCTCGTGCAGGTCGACGCCGAAGGGGATGATCGCGAGCGTCGGGATCTGTACGCCCGCCTCGACGTAGCGCGCGACGTGATCGCGACAGGCCTCGTAGGAGCCGTGGACGATCAGTTCGTCCACGACCGAGTCGGGGATGACCCCGTTGGCGAGTTTGCGGTCGCCGGCCGCCCACGCGTCCCACATCGGTTGGAGGGCCGGTCCGCGCCCCAACCAGCGATGGAACTCGGCGTAGGCGTGCACCGTGAGGTACGACGAGATCATTCGTCGTCCAATCATCCGCGCGGTGTCGGCGTCAGCGGTCGGGATGACGAAGAGACGTGCGGCGATGGTCTTTCCTTCGCCGACCTCGGCGCGGCACTGCGCCACGTCATTGGCGCCGAGCCAGTTGAGAATGGCCCCATCGGCCTCCTTGCCGGCGAGTCGCAGCATGCCCGGTCGAAGGGCGCCGAGGAGGATGGGCGGGTGAACCGCGACGGGACGAGAGAGTTTGAAGCCGTGCACCTCGAAGGTCTCGAAGACCTCATCGATCTTCTCGCCCTCGAGGGCGCGCTTCACGAAACGCAGGACGTCACGGGTTCGCGCGTAGGGCTTCTCGTACGTCACGCCGTTCCAGCGCTGCACGACCGGTTCGCTCGATGCCCCGAGACCCATGGTGAAACGCCCGTCGGCGACCTCGGCCATCGCGGCGATGCTCATGGCCATGAGGCCCGCGCCCCTCGTAAAGACCGGCGTCACCGCGACGCCCAACTGCAGTCGCGGTTCCCAGATCGCGGCGAGCGTCAGGGGCGTGAAGCCGTCGACGCCGTCGACTTCGGCCGACCAGAGGTCCGTGTAACCGAGGTCGGCGATTTTGTGGAACCACTCCTTGTGTTCGAGGAGCGAGACGCCATCGAAGGGGATGGTGATGCCGTAGCGAGAGTCCATGCCGCAGTCTTTCAGATTCGTCCGGGAACGGCTACGTGAGGTAGTCGCCGGCGCGTGCCACGGGGACGCTGAAACCGCGACGCTCGAGGTCGTGGACCCAGCGGTCGATGAGCGTTTCGAGGATGGCCACGCGCGCATAGCGCTTGCTCTCGGCGGGGATGAGCTCCCAGTGTGCGTGCGGGCGGTCAGTCATCTCGACCATGTCGGCGAGGGCCTTCAAGTACGCGGGCCGCTTTTCGCGATTGCGCCAGTCTTCGGGAGTGAGCTTCCACTCCTTCAGTGGATTCTTTGCTCGGTCGTTGAAGCGGGCCAGCTGTTCCTTGTCCGAGATCTGCAGCCAGAACTTCACGAGCGTGACGCCGTCGTTCACGAGCATCTGCTCGAACTCGACAATCTCGGCGCCCGACAGTTTGGCGGTCGGCTTGTCAATGAGACCCTCGACACGTTCGACGAGGAGACGCCCGTACCAGGATCGGTCGTACACCGTCATGGCACCCTTGCCGGGAATCGTTGACTGGAAGCGCCAGAGGAAATGGTGGCTCAGCTCTTCGGGTGTCGGAGGACCGATGGGGACCACGCGAACGTGGCGAGGGTCGATGCTCTGGGTGAGTCGACGGATGGCCCCGCCCTTGCCCGCGGCGTCGAAACCTTCGAAGAGCACCAGCAGGCCCGGTCCCACCTTGCTGGGCTTGAGCAGTCCGGCTGAAAAGAGACGCAACTGCGTTAATCGGTGTTGTGCCGCAAGAACCCGCCGGTCGGACTCTTCGGTTCCGAGAGACTTCGTGAGGTCGATGTCGTCGACGCTGTTGCTCATACCCGTTGTGCGCGGTCGAAGGAAGACGGTCGCGCGGACTCCTTTTGCTCTTCTAGCAACGTAGCCGAGCCCTGTTAGCGCGGTGCTCGGGGGGAGACCTCATTCGTTCGTAGAATTGACCGAACGCGAATCGAGAGAAGGTCATGCGAAAGTCGGTGATGTCGGCGCTGGTGATAGCGCTCGTGCTCGGTGGTGCGGCGACGGTGCTCGCGCACGCACCGGCCAATGCGTCGTCGACGGTGTTTCCAAAACCGGTGTGCATTCGTGCCGCGTCGTCATCGTCGGACGCGAGCGTGACGGCGCCGCTTATTTGTCACCCGTGGCGTCACGCCGACAACTGGTTCCACACGCCGCCCACGATCCTCACCACGAGCTTCGCCCCCAACGAAGCAGTTCCGTCCGTCGTTGCCTACGCCGCGTGGATTCGAACGTCGACGACCGACCTGGCGCTCTATCTCGGTGTGAAGGGACCGGGCCCCTCAGCGTTTAACCGCGGGCCACTGGCGGTGCCCGCCATTGGCGATGCTCGACTGCTCGCCACCTTCAACTCCGGTTTCTACGAGGCCGATGGGGCGGCCGGTTTCTTCACCAACAAGACTCTCTACTACCCCATGATCAATGGTCTGGCGACCGTCGTTCGCTACAGCAATGGCCACGTCAACATCACGAAGTGGAACGCCGGAGCGCGACCGGGGCCGACGATCGTCATGGCGCGCCAAAATCTGTCGTTACTCGTGAACAACTACAGGCCCACACCCGCGTCGCGAGACAACCAACTCTGGGGCGTCACTCTCGGAGGAGTGCAGGCGGTGTGGAGAACGGCACTCGGCATCGACGCGAACGGGAATCTCATCTACGTCGCGGCACCGGAACAGACGTCGGCGAGCCTCGCCCAGATCATGGTGCAGTTGCACGTGGTTCGTGCTATGCAACTGGACATCAATCCCGAGTGGCCGATTTTTGTGACCTACGGCGGA
>DATCFS010000148.1:0-15788 GCA_036509375.1 Acidimicrobiales bacterium | reverse complement strand
GATTGCCCTTACGTCGCCCCCGCGCGCGGCGATGCCTTCGGTATTAGTGCGCGACGTCATCGAACGCCCGACGCTCGACGACACGCCCACCCTCGGCCAACGTCTCGGCGCCTCGAGGGGAGTCTTCGACCGGGTTCGATCGATTTCCAGTGTGGGATCGCTCAGTGACGAGCAACTGAGCGTCGTCGAAGAGGTGTTGCTGCGAAGTGACGTCGGCGTCGCGACCACCAATCTCATCCTTGACGATCTGCGCACCAACGGCGCGCCCGATGGCGTGGCCGTCGCCGTTCGCGCGTCGCTGCTCGATTCGCTGACGGGGGATCGTACCGTCACCACGACGGCGCAACCCGGTCGCGTGCCGGTGTGGCTCTTCGTTGGGGTGAACGGGGTGGGGAAAACCACGACGATCGGCAAGTTGGCACAACGTCACGTTGACGAGGGTCGCTCGGTGGTGCTGGCCGCCGGTGACACCTTTCGCGCCGCGGCCGCTGATCAGTTGGAGCAGTGGGCCACGAGAAGTGGTGCCGACATTGTGCGCGCCGCCGAGGGGGCCGACCCCGGTTCGGTCGTGCACGACGCGCTCGGTCGCGCCCACGCGCGCGCTGCCGACATTGTGTTGGCCGACACCGCCGGTCGAAGGTCCAACAGCACGAACCTGCTCGACGAGCTGAGCAAGATTCGTCGGGTGGCCGACCGTGAACCCGGTCAGGTCGTCGAAACCTTCATGGTGCTCGACGCGACGACCGGCCAGAACGCCCTTAGCCAAGCGCGTGAATTCCTGGCGGCGGCCGACGTGACCGGCATCGTGCTCACGAAACTCGACGGTACGGCCCGCGGCGGCATCGTCGTCGCCATTGAACGAGAACTGAACATTCCGGTGAAGTTCGTCGGTATTGGCGAAGGCGTGGGTGATCTGATCGCGTTCGATCCCGAGGCGTTCGTCGATTCGCTCCTCGACGCCTGACGGTAAACTCGCTCCACAATGTTTGATGCACTCAGCGAGCGTTTTGAACGCCTGGGAACCAGTCTGCGCTCGCGCGGACGACTGAGCGACGCCGATCTTGATGAGGCCCTCGGCGAGGTTCGCGCGGCACTGCTCGAAGCCGACGTTGAACTAGGAGTCGTTCGCGCATTCCTCGACGCCGTTCGCGATCGACTGAGTGGTGAAGCACTCAACCAGACTCTCTCGCCCGGTCAACAGGTCATCAAGGCCGTCAACGAGCAACTCGTGGAAGTCCTTGGCGGATCGGCGCTCAAGGTCACGTACGCCTCGAAGCCGCCGACGGTCATCCTGCTCGCGGGACTACAGGGTGCGGGTAAGACCACAACGGCTGCGAAGTTGGCGTCGTGGTTCAAGCAGCAAGGTCGCCAGCCCTATCTGATTGCGGCCGACCTCCAACGTCCCGCGGCGATTGAACAACTTCGCGTCCTCGGACGCCAGGTGGGCGTCGACGTCTTCAGTGAGCCGACCAGTCCCGTGGACGTCGCTCGCGCCGGATTGAAGGAGGCGACGCGCCTCGGTCGTGACGTGGTGATCATCGACACCGCGGGACGACTCTCGATCGACGACGCGTTGATGAAGGAAGTTCGCGACATCGCCACGGTGACCTCGCCGCACTACACCTTCCTCGTGATCGACGCCGTCACCGGTCAGGACGCGGTACTCACGGCCCGCGCGTTCCACGAGACCCTGGAACTCTCCGGCATCATCGTCACCAAGCTCGACTACGACGCGCGCGGTGGCGCCGTGCTCTCCGCTCGGGGTGTCGTCGGACGGCCCATCGTCTTTGCGTCAACCGGTGAGAAGATGGACGACTTCGAACTGTTCCATCCCGACCGGATGGCGTCGCGCATCCTCGGCATGGGCGACGTGCTGTCGCTGATCGAACAGGCTGAGCGCACGATGGACGCCGACGTCATCGCCGAGGGTGCCGGCCGCATGATGAGTGGCAATTTCACACTCGATGACTTTCTCGCGCAACTCAACCAGGTTCGAAAGATGGGTTCGCTCGGCGGCATCATGAAAATGATGCCCGGTGTCACCAAGGAGATGCGTAGCGCCGCCAACAATGTCGACGAAGGTGAGTTGGGCAAGGTCGAAGCGATCATTCGCTCGATGACCACGCGTGAACGACGTGAGCCGGCGATTATCGATGGTTCTCGTCGCACCCGCATCGCGAAAGGTTCGGGCACGAACGTCAACGCGGTGAATCACCTATTGAAACAGTTCACCGAGATGCGAAAGATGATGAGGCAGATGGGCTCCGGCGGCGCACCGGCGATGCCCGGCGGGATGGGGAAGATGGCGAGCTTGGCCGCTCGAGCGCAAGCGCAGCGCGGCGAATCACTGCCGCCAGGTTTCGAAGCACTCGGCGCCGGCATGAAGTCCGGCGCGCCACCCGTTCGATCGGGACCGAAAAACAAGAAGAAGAAGGGCGGAAGGGTCACACCTCCCAAACAACGCTAAACTTTGACGCTCGGGTATCTCGCCCAGTTCCGGTGGACCGGAGCAAAAGGTTTGAAGGGAATTTCGTCGTGGCTGTGAAACTTCGTTTGGTGCGTATGGGAAAAAAGAAGCAACCGACCTATCGCGTCGTCGCGGCTGAGAGCCGCCGTGCCCGTTCGGGGGCCTTCCTCGAGATCGTCGGCACCTACCAGCCTCGTGGACTATCGGCCGCCGAGCCCGAGACCGTCACCAAAATCGACAACGAGAAGGTCCTGCGTTGGCTCAAGCAGGGTGCCCAGCCCACCGAGCGCGTCGCCAAACTCTTGAAGACGAGTGGCGCGCTGGATTTGTTCGAAGCGGCCAAGGCCGAGAGCAAGGCTGAGAAGGCCGAGAAAGCTGCCCAGTGAGCGACATCAACGAAGTCAATGACGTAAACGACATCAACGTCGTCGACGACTACGTTGCCGGTGACGTCAATACCATCGACGACGGATACGACGACGATAACGACGTCAACAACGACGTCAATGAGAGTTCCAACGCCCTCGACAACGCGGCGACGGCGACCGCCGTCTTGGAGTTCATTGCGACGTCACTCGCCGAAGATCCCAGTGCGGTCTCGGTGGACGTCAGCGAGCGCCAAGGCAAGGTCGTGCTCTCCCTGAGTGTCGGCTCCAACGACATGGGCCGGATCATTGGCCGTCGCGGCCGCACCGCCCAAGCAATCCGCGCCCTCGTGGGTGCCGCGGGCGCGCGCGATGGCGTGACCACCTCCGTCGACATCGTCGACTAGCCGTGAGCGCCGACGAGCGCCGCACGCTCGAAGTCGGGCGGGTCATCAAAGCCCAAGGACTCAAAGGCCAGGTCCTGGTAGACCTCTGGACCGATCGCACCGAGCGCCTCGCCCCGGGCACCGAACTACTCACCGACCGGGGTCCCGTTCACGTCACCGCTTCCGGACCCCACCAGCGGAACTTCATTGTCTCGTTCGCCGAGGTGACCACTCGAGAAGAGGCCGAGCGCTGGCGCGGCGTGGTGCTCTGCGCTGAGCGTTTGGAAGACGAGAGCGTGATCTGGATCGATCAGCTCTACGACGCCGAGGTCTTCGACGGCGAAGGGGTTCGTCGGGGCGTCGTGGTCGGCGTCGAGGCCAATCCGGCGAGCGATCTCCTGGTGCTCGATTCCGGTGCGCTCGTGCCTCTGACGTTCGTGACGAACGTCCACGCCAACGTGCGAATCGACCTGAACGCGCCGGAAGGACTATTCGAATGACGCTGCGCGTTGACGTCCTCACCCTGTTCCCCGATGCGATCGCCCAGTACGCCACGACGTCGGTCCTTGGGCGGGCCTCCGACCGTGAGGTCTGGTCGCTGCACGTGCACGACTTTCGTGACGCGACGTCTGACGTACACCGAACGGTCGACGACACTCCCTTTGGCGGGGGAGCGGGTATGGTTCTTCGTGCCGAGCCGATCCTCGACACGCTCGCCGCCCACCGCGAGATCGCCCGACCCCTGATCGTCCTCACCCCTTCCGGTCGCCCCCTGACGCACGACGTGGCGAAAGAGTTGAGTTCGTTGTCCGGCTTCTCGTTGCTCTGCGGGCGCTACGAGGGAATCGATCAGCGGGTCCTCGACCTCGAGGTCGATGACGAGATCTCCGTCGGGGACTTCGTCCTGGCCGGAGGCGAACTCGCGGCCCTCTGCGTCATCGAGGCCGTCGTTCGACTGCTGCCCGGAGCACTCGGCAATGACGAGTCGAGCGCCGACGAATCATTTAGCGACGGGCTGTTGGAGTATCCGCAGTACACGAAGCCGGCCAGCGTTCGGGGCCTCGAGGTGCCCGAGATACTGCGCTCCGGGGACCACGCACGAATTGCTCGATGGCGCCGCGCCCAGGCGCTTCGCCGCACGCTGGACCGCCGCCCCGACCTCATTGCGCGCCGCGGGGGACTGAGCGCTGACGACGAGGACATTCTGGGTGAATTCACGTTGTTGGATGAGAATCGCCAGAACGGCTAAACTTCTAAAGCCTCAGTGATCCGAAAGGGACCGCTTCCATGAATCCGACCGACCTCATCGACCGCGACTCCCTTCGCGACGACATTCCCTCATTCCGCACCGGCGACACATTGAAGGTGCACGTTCGCGTGGTTGAAGGCACCCGCACGCGCGTCCAGATCTTCCAGGGCGTCGTGATTCGCCGTCAGGGTTCGGGTGTGCACGAGACCTTTACCGTTCGAAAGATCAGTTTCGGCGTCGGCGTCGAGCGCACCTTCCCCGTGCACGCGCCCACCATTGCCAAGATCGAAGTCGACTCCTATGGCGACGTCCGTCGGGCCAAGCTCTATTACCTCCGTGATCTTCGTGGAAAAGCCGCCAAGATCAAGGAGCTTCGCGTCACCGAACGCGCGCAGTAGCGCGTGGGCGAAGAGGAACTCGACGACTACGAATCGACGCTGGAACTCGCCCTCGTTCAGGAGTACAAGGCCGTCGTTGGCATGTTCAACTATGCGGTCGAAACCGATCGCCGCTTCTATCTCGCCAATGACGTCGCCATTGAGGTTCGCGCCACGGGTTCGCCCACCTTGCTCGAAGTAACGCTCACCGACGCCTGGGTCTGGGACATGTACCGCTCGGCCCGGTTCGTGCCGTCAGTGCGGGTACTCACCTTCCGCGACGTCAACATTGAACGGCTCCCCAAAGAGGATCTGCAGCCCTAGATCATGGCCCTCGCCCGACTCGTCAACACGTTCGACGGCCGTGACGAGGTCGTGCGCTACGCCAACGCACACCACGTCGTAATCTCTTTCGACGACGCCGACACGGTGGCGACCGTGGCGTCACTGAAGGACGACCTGACCGGACCGGTCGGTGTTTGGCTGACGCTCGACGACCAGTACTTGGCGCAGATGGCGGCGCGCGACGTGAAGACGCTCAGTTGGATCGTTGACCTGCGCGTCGTCGTCATCAGTGCCGAGACGAAGGCGAAGGAGCGCGCCGAGGTGGTTCGTCAACTCCTCACCAACGAAGAAGTGAACTTCACCAATGACGTCGCCACTCTCGTCGGCGCCTACAACCGTCCAGCGCCGCCCAAAGTGATCGAAGTGTGGAGTTGGGACGGACGAGAGCTGGTGACCCGCGGCCAGTCACTG
The DNA here is from genome assembly GCA_036509375.1 of Acidimicrobiales bacterium. Lineage (GTDB taxonomy): Bacteria > Actinomycetota > Acidimicrobiia > Acidimicrobiales > RAAP-2 > RAAP-2. The sequence goes on along the minus strand of DATCFS010000148.1, from coordinate 10,188 downwards.
CGTCAGAAGTCATCGGAGAACGCGGAAGCGGGCGAACTCTCGATTTTTCGTTGAGCTAGCTCGGTTGCATGGAGATGCGTTCGGGGCGAATGGTGACGGTCACCCGTACCTCACCCTCGCGACGAAACGGGTAGGAGTCCTCGCCGGTGTACTTCATGGCCAGTCGGTCGATGACCTCGTCAGCGCCGACCGTGGTGAAGCCCACGACCGTTCCTCGAAGGGCGACGACGCCGTGGTTGTCCTCGGGGTCGACAATGGACACGGCCACGCGGGCGTCGGAGGCCAGGTTGCGCGCCTTGGCCCGGCCGAGGGCGGTATTGATCACCAGGTCGTCGCCGTTCAGTTCCACCCAGACCGGCGTGACGTTGGGACTGCCGTCGGCGTCGAGGCTCGCCACGTGGGCGAGGACCTGTTTGGCGATGAGTGCTCGAGCGGCGTCGGTAAAGGTATCGGGCATGTCGTTCCTGTCCTAATGGGGTGGCGGCGAGGGTAGTTTTACTGTAATGAACATTGGTGCACACGTACGCGGTGGCGGCAAATTGGTCCCGTCACTTGAAGCCGGCGTCGAGATTGGCGCAACATCGGTCCAAATCTTCACGCAGAGTCCCCGAATGTGGAAGCCGTCGCAGTACGCGCCCGAGGTGCTCGCCGCGTTCCGTGACGCGCAGGCCACTCACCCGAGCGTGAAGAACACGTTCTGTCACGCGACGTACCTCATCAACTTGGCCAGTCCGGACAAGGAACTTTACGAAAAGTCCGTCACCTGCCTGATCAGCAACCTCTCGGTCGGACGCGGCATGGCGTCGTCGGGCGTGGTGCTGCACGTTGGTTCGCACATGGGCGCTGGATTCGAGACCGTCATCACCCAAATCGCCGAAGCCTTCAAGCGCGCCCTCGACACCGCCGACTCGGCCCCCGAGGGAGTGCCGGACTGCCCGATCCTCATCGAGAACGCGGCCGGCACCGGTGGCACGGTGGGGCGAAGCCTCGAAGAGATCGAAGCGTTGATTGACGCGTGCGGAGGTGACGAACGGCTCGGGCTCTGCATCGACACCCAACACCTCTGGGCGAGCGGAGTGGACTACTCAACCGTCGCGGGCACGAACAAACTCGTGAAGGAGATCGACGACCGAATTGGTATCGAGCGACTCCGCTGTTTCCACCTCAACGACTCCAAGATTGAACTCGGCGGCAACCGTGACCGTCACGCCAACATCGACGAAGGAACTATTGGTACGAAGGGTCTCGCTCCACTGGTCGGTCATCCCGCCATTCGCGAGCTCCCTCTGTTGCTCGAGGTCCCCGGTTCCGGTGACGGCCCGAGGGCTGAAGACGTCGTCAAAGCGCGAAAGGTCGTCGCGGCGGGTGTCAAGCTCTACGACGGACCTGTCGACAAGGTGTCGTCGGGCGCGAAGAAGTTGACCACCGAGAAGCGAACCGCGCCCGTCGCGACGGCGACGAAGAAGGCGGTGGCCGCGAAGGCGGCTCCAGTGAGAAAGGCCGGCTCCAAGAAAGCTGCGCCGACGAAGAAGACGGCGAAGAAAGCTGCACCGGCCAAGAAGACGGCGAAGAAAACTGCACCGGCCAAGAAGACGGCGAAGAAAACTGCACCTTCCAAGAAGAGGGCGGCGAAGGTCCCCGCAAAGAAAAAGGCGACCGCGAAGTCCGCCACGAAGAAGTAGAGAGGCCGCCATGACCGAGGTACGAATTGAGTCGGACTCGATGGGCATGATCGAAGTTCCCGCGGGCCACTACTGGGGAGCACAGACCGAGCGGAGTCTTCATCACTTCGCCATTGGCCACGAGACGATGCCCCCGGCAGTCATTCGCGCCTTCGGCATCTTGAAGTTCGCCTCCGCACAAGTGAATCACGATCTCGGAAAACTCGACACCGATCGAACACTGTTGATTGAACAGGCGTCACGAGAAGTGATCGATGGTGTACTCGCCAACGAATTTCCGCTGCGGATCTGGCAGACCGGCTCGGGCACCCAAACCAACATGAACGTCAACGAAGTCATCTCCAACCGGGCGATCGAACTCTCCGGTGGTGTCATGGGATCAAAGGAACCGGTCCACCCGAACGATCACGTCAACATGTCGCAGTCGTCGAACGACACGTTCCCGACCGCGATGCACATTGCCGCGGTGATTGAGATCACGGAGCGACTCGTGCCGTCGGTCACTCGACTCCGCGACGCGTTCAAATTGAAGGCCGAGGCGTACGCCGCCATCACGAAGATCGGCCGCACGCACCTGATGGACGCCGTACCGCTGACCCTCGGCCAAGAGTTCTCGGGCTACGTATCGCAACTCGACGCAGACCTCGAACGCCTGCACCTCGTGCTGCCGGGACTCTGTGAGTTGGCGGCCGGCGGCACGGCCGTGGGCACCGGTCTCAACACTCACGCGGAGTTCGGCGAGCGCGTCGCGGCTTCGATTGCCGCTCTCACGGGAAAGGCGTTCGTGACGGCAACCAACAAGTTCGCGGCGCTCGCGGCCCACGACGCGCTCGTCTTCGCCCACGGCGCCATGAAGACGCTCGCCACGAGTCTCGTGAAGATCGCCGACGACCTCCGTTGGTTGGGTTCGGGCCCGCGGTCCGGTCTCGGCGAGTTGAAGCTTCCGGAGAACGAGCCGGGAAGTTCAATTATGCCGGGGAAGGTCAATCCCACGCAGAGTGAGGCGATGATCATGGTGTGCGTCCAGGTCTTTGGCAATGACGTCGCCGTCACGAACGCCGGCTCTCGCGGCAACCTCGAACTGAACGTCTGTAAGCCCGTCCTGATCCACAACTTCTGTAACTCGATTGATCTCTTGACCGACGCCTGCGAGCGGTTCCGCGAGTTCTGCGTGGAAGGTCTCGAACCGGACGAGGAGCGCATCGCGCAACACCTCCACAACTCACTGATGCTCGTAACGGCGCTCAACCCGATCATCGGTTACGACAACGCCGCACTCGTGGCGAAGAAGGCGCATAAGGACGGCATCACGCTGCGTGAGGCGGCGGTGATGCTCGAACTGTTGACGGGCGACGAGTTCGACGCGGCCGTCGTGCCCGAAGACATGACGCACCCGTGAGTCGGCCGGCGCTCCTCGAGGATGCGGCGGTCACGGGTTGGCTCGACGATCACTCCCGCTGGCGTCGAGAGATGGGCCATCTCGTCCGAGAAATTGAGACGGCGGACTATCCCAGTTCGGTGGCGATTGTGGACGCCCAGGTGAAGCTCGCCGAAGAACTCGGTCACCATCCGATTGTCACGATCGGCTATCGACACCTGCGCTTTGAAGTGTGGACGCACGACCGCGACGGCCTAACGGAGTTGGACCTGCGCTACGCGCAGGGTTTGGACGACCTGGTTGACGCCGACTTCAAGGACGTCGTCACCCGCTAACGCGAGGAAGAGACGGGCGTGACACGAACCGTGTCACGAGGGCAGCGCAGTGAGCCTTATGTCGAACGAGTGAGGTCGTTCACGTGACGGGAAGATTCCAGAGGGCCATCCAACGCGCAAGATTCTTTTCCATCGGCAAATCGTCACCGATGAACGAACGAACCCGAAGTTCGAGTTCGTTGTCGCGCTGACTCGGTCCGGTGGGCGCGAAGGGATAGAACGTTCCCTGTTTCAACAGATAGACGAGACGCACCGATCCATCGCCCGGCGGCGTCTTCGGGACGAAGCCGAAGACGGCACAGAGCAGGCGTGGTCCCAGTCCGTGTTCGACCATTGAAGTGTTGGCCCCATGGATACGCGTCACCAATCCGTCTAACGCGGGGTCGGTGACGACGAGCCATTTAAATCCGAGGTCGTCGGTCGTTATCGAGACCTTGCCCGACGTGTCGTCGAAATTCAACAACTGAATAATTTCGTCGTCGGTAGTGAGTTCGGTCTCGCCGCTGCCGGCCTTGAAACAGAGTCCGGCGTTACCCGACGGCACCAAGTCAAGTTCGGTTTCGAGTGTCAACGCCGCCGACGGCAGAGCGAAGAGGGCGTCGAGCTTCGGTGCTACCTGCTTGGTGCGTCCCCAGAGCGCGTCACGTAGTCCCACTAGCCGTTCAGTTCGCGCTCGAGCTTGTTCAACTGGTCGAGGCGCTTTTCGAGCGAAGGGTGCGTCGAAAAGAGTGACGCGGCGGTATTGCTGGCCAGGGCCGGCGCGAAGAAGAAGGCGTTCATCCCCTCAGCCTTACGAAGGTCCGTGCGAGGGATCTTTCCCATGTCGCCGGTGATGTGCACGAGCGCACTCGCCAGCACGCTGGGCTTTCCGATGAGGATTGCCCCCGATCGGTCGGCGGCCAGTTCGCGGTAGCGCGATAAGGCCATCGTGAGCAGGAACGCAATGACGTAGATGACGATCGATAACACGAAGGTAAGGAGCTCGAGGAGTACGAGTTGCTGACCACTCTTGCCGCGGCCGCCGCCCGAGAGCACGGTGCTCCAAAGGGCGATGCGACTGACGAGACCGGCCAACATGCCCACGCCCGAGGCAATGGTCATAATGGCGACGTCGCGGTGCGCCACGTGGCTCAGCTCGTGGGCGAGAACCGCTTCGAGTTCTTCGTCGCTCAACCGGCTCATCAGGCCGCGCGTGGCACAAATAACGGCGTGCTTAGGACTGCGACCGGTCGCGAAGGCGTTCGGCATGTCCGTTTCGGCCACGCCGACGCGGGGCTTCTCCATATCAGCGAGCAGGCACAGTCGGTCGACAATCTGGTGCAGCTTGGGCTCTTGCTCGGGCGTGACCTCGTGCGCGTGCATCGAGAACATTGCGATCTTGTCCGAGAAGAAGTACTGGGAGAAGATCAATGCGCCGGCGATCACGATCACGAAGCCGAGTTGCACACCGACTTGGAGCAAGACGGTGATGATGATGACGTAAAGGATGACGAGCGCGAGGCCCGTCACGAACATTCGCGCGTTCAGACCCTTGTCGCCCTCAATTTTGGATTTCGCCATTACTTCGCCTCTTCCGTTGTGGGCGCAGCGTCCGCCGCTGGTGCGGCGTCGCCGGGGGCAAGTTCCGACGTCGCGCCGGCACCGACCTGCGACTTGAGGGCCGCCAGTTGGGCATCGATATCCGACGTGCCCTTGGCCTTGTCGAGTTGCGCCTGGATGTCGTCGTTCGTGCTCGAGAGGTCCGTGAGTGCCCCCGACGCGAGCAGTTCGTCCAGTGCGCCACTACGCGCCTGCATCTCGGCCACCTTGTCCTGCGCGCGTTGCATCGCGGCACCGGCGTCACCCATCGACGTCGAGATACCGCTCACGGCTTCGGAGATATGGGCCGACGCCTCCGCCGCGGTGTACGTGGCCTTGATGGTCTCCTTCTTCGTGCGAAAGGCCTCGACCTCGGTCTGGAGGCGCTGCGCCGTGTCGGTCAGCTTCTGTTCCTGGTCGACGATGGTGGCGTGTTGGGTCTCGAGGTCGGCCAACTGGACGGTGATGGCCTGGCGACGGCTCAGGGCCTCACGGGCCAACGGTTCGTTGTTCTGGCCGAGGGCGGCCTTCGCCTGTTCGGCCAACTTGTCGCCCTGGCTCTTCAGCTGCTCGGCCTGAATCTCCACGCGCTTGCGCGCGGTCGCCACGTCGGCGACGGCGCGCTTCACCTTGGTGAGGTTGTCCAGTTGCTGCTCGTACGAGAGGTCCAGCGTCTGACGTGGGTCCTCAGCCTTGTTCAAGGCCGCGTTCGTCTTGGCCTGGAAGATGGTGCTGATGCGCTTCATGATCCCCATGGGGAGCCTCCTTGGTTTCCAGCAACAGACTAAGGGCTGTCCGCGGTCGACGGCGAATGAATTACGGGCGCGCGATTGTAAGAAAAGCGTTAACTTCTCGGCAACTCGCGGTCCTGTTGTCCGGCTTGGCTCGCCAACTCCTCGCGGTAGACGTCGAGGGCACGTGCCAGTTCGTCGTCACCGAGGCTGAGGATGCGCGCCGCGAGCAACCCCGCGTTGGTGGCGCCGTTGATCGCGACCGTCGCGACCGGCACGCCTCGCGGCATCTGGGCAATGGAGAGCAAGGAGTCCATGCCATCCAAGCGCGCCAGGGCGACGGGTACGCCAATGACCGGCAAGGTGGTGACGGCGGCCAACATGCCCGGCAAATGGGCCGCGCCGCCGGCACCGGCAATGAGAACGCGTAGGCCCCGACTGCGGGCCTTCAGTCCGTACTCGATCATCGCTTCGGGCGTGCGGTGGGCCGACACGACGTGTATTTCGAAGCCAATCGAGAATCGTTCGAGGATGGTGGCGGCGTCGTTCATCACCTCGTGGTCCGACGAACTGCCCATCACGATGCCAACTACTGGCTCCACAAGTTCTCCCGAGTTCCGGTCCCGTACGCTCGCGCGCTCTCCCATGCTCTCACGTGGTCGGCGTGCGCATCATCACCGACGACCGTGACGTGGCCAAGCTTGCGGCCCGGTCGCCACGACTTGCCGTAGTCGTGGACGTGCGCGCCCACGACGTGCTCGGCGTCGCTGATTGACCCCTCAACATCCGAGCCCACCACGTTCACCATCACCGCGCTTCGCACGACCGGTTCGGTCGAACCGAGGGGACGACCACTTACCGCGAGGAGGTGATTCTTGAACTGACTGGTCGCCGCGCCCTCAATCGTCCAGTGCCCCGAGTTGTGTGGACGAAGGGCGACCTCGTTGACGATGAGACCGCGGTCGGTGAGGAAGAACTCAATGGCGATGATGCCCACGCCACCCATCAACGTCGCAATCTTTCGTCCTAGTCGTTTCGCTTCGAGGGCCGTCGCCTGCTCAACCTCGGCCGGGTATCGAACCTCTACGCACATGCCGTTGGATTGGACGGTCGTCACGAGGGGATAAGCCGCGAACTCGCCTTCAACGCCGCGCACGACCACCTGGGCCAGTTCGGCGCGTAGGTGCAACCGCTCCTCCACGACAACCGAACCCCGCGCGGTCAGTTCTTCGATCAACGTCATCGTTTCAGCGCGGCTCGAGGGAAAGAGGACGCCTCGTCCGTCATAGCCACCGCGGGCGGACTTCAGGACCGGTGTGCCGACGCTATCGAGGAATCCTTTCAACAGCGGATCATCGATCGAGTGAATAACGATGAACCGGGGCACGGCAATATTGGCCGCGTCGAAGGCCCGTCGCTGGTGACCCTTGTCGACCGCGAACAGCAGGGCGCGGGCGTTCGGGCGTACGACGACGCCGGCCCTTTCCAACACCGCCACTTGATCGAGATTGACGAGTTCGTGGTCGAAGGTGACGACGTCAACGCCACGTACCAATTCCGCGAGTGCCGCCGAGTCATCCGGCGCACCGATAATCACTCCGTCCGACGTCGCGACGGCAGAATCATCGGGTGACGTCGCGAGCACCGTGAGGGTGACGCCGGCGGCACGCGCTTCTTCGCCCATCATTCGGGCCAGTTGTCCCGCACCCACTACGCCGACTCGTATCGGGACAGTAGGTTGGGAATCGTTCAACACGACCGTAACGATATCGGTCGATGAAGGAGGCTCCGCGTGGACATCGCAATCGGATTGGACATGGACGGAACGTTGGAAAAGACGATTGAGCGAGCAACGCAGTTGCGAGCGCTCGGCTTCACCCGCATGTGGTCATCGCAGATCTTCGGACCGGACACCTTGACGGTGCTGGCGATCGTCGGGCGTGAACTTCGCGACCTCGATCTCGGTACCGCTGTGGTGCCCATCCACACGCGCCACCCGACGATGTTGGCCGCCCAGGCCCGCACGGTGCAAGGCGCCATCGGTGGCCGACTCTCACTCGGTATCGGCCTCTCTCACAAGGCGGTGGTCGAGGGCATGTGGGGCATCTCCTTCGAGCGTCCGGCAAACTACATGCGCGAATACTTGGACGCGCTCGAACCACTGTTGCGGGGTGAAAAGGTGGCCACGAAGGGTGAACGGGTGAGTGCCACGACACTCGGCGCCCTCGGTCCACCGAACGTGCGCACGCCGAGCCTCTTGATGGCGGCCCTCGCACCGAAGATGCTCGAAATGGCCGGCACGGTGACGAACGGCACGCTGACCTGGATGACCGGCGTTAAGACCATCGCCGATCACGTCGTACCGACTATCAACGCCGCGGCAGCGGCGGCCGGACGACCGACGCCCCGAGTGGTCTGCAGTCTCCCGATCTCCGTGACGAGTGACGTCGCGACCACGAGAGTCAACGTGAACGAGACGCTCGCCATCTACGGTCAACTGCCGAGCTATCGGGCCATGCTCGACCGCGAAGGTGCCGACGGCCCCGCCGACGTCGGGCTCTTCGGCACGCACGATCAGGTGCTCGAACAGCTGCACGCGCTCGCCGACGCCGGTGCGACCGAATTCTCGGCCGTACTCGCGGGTGACGCGGCCGACCGCGACGCCACCTACGCGGCACTCCTCGCGTTCGGAGCGAAGAGTTAGATCAACGACGTTTGGTTGCGCGGACTCGTGGACCGTGTTCGTTACGACGGGAGTTGCGTGTGCTTGAACTCATTGAGTTCAGGCCGCGACACCATCATCGACAACAGTGATTCAAGTAGTTCCACTGACGCGGCGGGGTCGTCGCTCGGTTCGGTCATGTAGCGAACGAAGGTCGCGGTGTCGTTCACGACGAAGGTCGGCACGCCGAACGCTTCGAATCGGTCGAAATCCTTGTGACTGGCGGCGATCACGTCGTGGGGTCGCCTCGAAATCACGTCGGTGGCGACCTTGGTCATGTCGACGCCGAGCGGGAGGAGGACACCGGCGATCTCGTCAAGGTTGACCAATCGAATTGCTCGACCGTGACGTGCCCGAAAGAGTGCTTCGTGGGCATCGAGGAAGAGGTCGGGCTGTTCGTCACGAACCGAGACGCCCACGGCGAGGGCGAGCAAGTGTGAATCGAGAGCGGGGTCGTTCCAGACGTCCGGTGCGTCGTCGGACTTACTTCCCTGACTGAGCGACCACGGCATGAAGTTGACGTCAAATTCGGCACCGGCACGAAGTGCGGCGATGACGTGGAGGTGCAGATTCTTGGCGAAGGGGCATCGATAATCGAACGAGAGGTCAAAGGATTGCATGACGCCAGACTACGGGTCGCCAATTCGTCCCTTCGCGCCCCGACGTTGTCGATCAGCGCGGGACGGGAACGCCGTCATCGCGACATATTGCCTTGTAGGCGCAGAATCGACAGGCGTTCACCGACGGGGTCGCGGGGAACTCGCCGTCGTCGTAGTACTTGTTGATCCTCGTCCAGGCAGTGGACGCCGACTTCGAACGGGCCCGTACGACGACGTCAGTCACGTTGCGCTCGATGGTCTCGCCCTTGGCCACGTACATGAGTCGGATTTTCGTTGGCTGTTCGCCGAGTTCTTCGGCGCAGAGCGCGGCGTAGAGTTCGGCGTTGGCGAACGTCTGGGAGTCGTAGTTGCGATTGGGCAGGGCACCGGTCTTGTAGTCGACGATCGCGAGCGATCCGTCGGCGTCGCGGTCGAGCCGGTCGAGGATCCCGAAGAGCGGCGCGCCGTCCACCGTCGCGCCGATTCGCAGTTCGACGCCCTCACTGGCGATGGTCGTCGGGTCCTCCATGGTGAAGTACGTGACGATGATTGCTTCAGTCTCGGCGAGCATCTTGGCGAGCATCGCGTCGTCCATGGCGATGTCGATGCGAACGTCTTCGGTCAAGATCTCGTCAATCGCGGCGCCCACGAATTCACGTGCCCGGTCGATCGTGCGCTCCGGCGCCGTCAAGGCGAAGAGCCGTTCAAAGACGTAGTGGGCGAAGCGGCCCTTCGCCGTTGCGTACGAGGCCGGCTGGGGAATTCGCTCGATGGAGGCGTGTTGGTAGCGGCGCGGACAGGTCTGAAAGTCCGAGAGTCGCGAGGGGGAGAGGGACTTCGGGAGCTCTTGCGTGAAGGACATCTCTCCACGGTACGACGTCCCTGTGACAGACAGCGCCGCGACGGGGAACGAGTAAACATGAAGTGTGAAGAAACGGCCCCCCGTCACCCGCCACGGCAACCTGGTGCGATCGTCGTCCTGGCACGGCGTCTCTGCTGGGGACCCGGTCGTCGTTGACGGCGTGAAGGAACTACGTCAGCACTGGGTGTTCGTGGCGCACGTGGTGAACGAAGCGACGAGTGACGAATGGGTTGAAGTTCGCGGCGGCCGAGTTGGCGAAGCCAAGGGACGTTCGTTTCGACCCGACGTCATATTCCCGCCT
>DATCFS010000147.1:0-3217 GCA_036509375.1 Acidimicrobiales bacterium | reverse complement strand
CCCGTCGACCCGTAATCACGCCCGCGTGCGCCCAGAGCATTGCCCCCGTGCACACGCTGGCCATCACCGTCGCCGACTGGGCCGACTCGGCGAGCAACGACGGCAACTCACCCTTTTGGCACTCGGCCCAGGCACCCTCTTTGGATCGAGCGTTCCAACCACCGCCCGCGACGACGACAATGTCGGCGTCACCCGGCGTGAACGCGTCATCAGTGGCAAAGGTGAGTCCGCCGGCCCCGCGGACCGAATCCTGATGGGTGTGACAGACCAGGCGAGCTGTGAAATCGTCATCAAGTTCTTGCGCCCGGCGAAGCACTTCGAGAGGTCCGAGCGCGTCCAATTCGACAACCCCGTCAAAGACCACGATGTCGGCCAACATGCATTGATTCTACGGGAATGTTCTCTCAACGCCGAATTTCGATGCGTTCCGCCCATCGCCCCACGTGGCGTCGCGCATCAGGCACGACACCGATACGGTGGCACAGAAGGCACGCGCCTTCTTGAAGGAGGCCATCATGCGAATCGCCGACGACATCACACGCTTGGTCGGAGGTACACCACTCGTACGACTACGAACGCTCGTCCCCGAAGGTGGCGCGACCGTCCTCGCCAAACTCGAGTTTTTCAATCCCGCCGGCAGCGTGAAGGACCGTATTGCCGTGTCGATGATCGATGACGCCGAGAAGAGAGGACTGTTGAAGCCCGGCGACACGGTTGTTGAGCCGACGAGTGGTAACACTGGCATTGCGTTGGCGATGGTCTGCGCCGCGCGCGGTTACAAGGCGATCTTCACGATGCCCGAGACCATGAGCGTCGAGCGAAGAATGCTGCTCCGTGGTTTCGGCGCCGAGTTGGTCTTGACGCCGGGTCCCGACGGTATGGGCGGGGCAATCGCGAAGGCAAAGGAGATCGCCGACGCCGGAGGCTTCTTCATGCCCCAACAGTTCGACAATCCGGCCAATCCCGCAATCCACCGCGCCACAACGGCCATCGAGATCTGGGATGATACCGACGGTTTGGTCGACATCTTCGTGGCCGGTGTCGGCACGGGTGGCACCATCTCTGGTGTCGGCGCGGTGCTGAAGGAGCGCAAGCCCAACGTGCGCGTGATTGCCGTCGAGCCGGCGGCCTCCCCCGTGCTCTCGGGAGGCGTGAAGGGACCGCACCCGATTCAGGGCATTGGTGCGGGATTCATTCCGGCGAATATGGATATGTCGGTCGTCGACGAAATCATCGAAGTCGAGAACGCCGACGCGTTCGCCACCGCGCGGTCTCTGGCGACGCGCGAAGGTCTGTTGGTGGGCATCTCGTCGGGAGCGGCGACCTGGGCTGCACTGCAAGTGGCGCAACGTCCCGAGAACGCCGGTTTGACCATCGTGGTCATCATTCCCGACTTCGGCGAACGCTATATCTCTACCCTTCTCTTCGAAGGGCTCGGCGACTAACCGTGGCTCATTCGTTTCGCCGCGACGTTGACGCGGTGTTGGAGCGTGACCCCGCGGCCCACAGTCGTGCGGAAGTCATTCTCACGTATCCCGGTCTCCACGCGGTCTGGGGCTACCACGTCGCGCACGCACTGTGGCAGCGCAATCACCCCCTCCTCGCGCGCGCTCTTTCGGCGCTCGTGCGTATCCTGACGGGCGTCGACATCCATCCGGCGGCCGTTATCGGTGAAGGTCTCTTCATTGATCACGCCGTCGGTGTCGTGATTGGCGAGACCGCCATCGTCGGCGACGATGTGACGATGTACCACGGGGCCACCCTCGGAGGACGGCTCCTCGCGAGCGGCAAGCGCCACCCCACGGTCGGCGATCGCGTGATGATCGGCGCCGGAGCGAAGATTCTCGGACCGGTGCTCATCGGTAACGACAGTCGCATTGGGGCCAACGCCGTCGTAGTGCGTGACGTGGCGGAGAACAGCGTCATTGTCGGGGTACCGGGTCGACTCCTCGCGACCCACGGTCACGTGGCCGGTCCCGTCGAAGTCGACAGTCTGCTGGAGCGCGTCCACGAACTCGAACGTCTCCGCGCCGAGCAACAGGACTTCATGATTTAGTCCAGTCGGATGACCTCGATTGGCTCATCGTCCAGCGAGAAGTAACATTCGCAACGGCATATCGCCGCAGTGCACGACCACAAAGTGAGCTCTCATTGACTGAACGGCGCGTACCGGCTCGGGTAGTACTTCTCGGATGCGGATCGGTAACGCAGTGCCTTTTGCCCCTGTTGCTCGACCACTTCTCCTTTGATCCCTCGACCGTGACGGTCATCGAAAGTCGGGCCAACGCCGATCGAATTTCCTCCTCCATTGCTCGAGGTGTGCACTACGAGCAGTTCGAGATCACGCCGACCAATCTGGCCTCGACGCTGTCCAGCCATCTCGGTGAAGGTGACCTCCTGATCGACTTAGCGTGGAACATTGACTTGACCGAACTGCTCGACTGGTGCCGCGACCACGACGTGCGCTATCTCAACACCTCGGTCGAAGTGTGGGATCCCTACCTCGATCCGGCGACCACGTCGCCCCTCGAACGCACGCTCTACGTTCGACACATGGCGCTACGACGCCAACTGGCCCGATGGGGCGATAACAGTGGTCCGTCGGCGGTCGTTGAACACGGCGCCAACCCCGGCCTCGTCAGTCACTTCACCAAGCAGGCACTCGTCGAGATCGCAGACTCGGTACTGCGCGACGGACTTCTCATCGAGCGTCACGCGGACATCGAAACGGCTCTGCGGACAGACCGCTACAACGTACTGGCCCAGTTGCTCGACGTGAAAGTGATTCACATCGCCGAACGCGACACGCAGATCTCGGACCGACCCAAAGAGGTGGGGGAGTTCGTCAACACGTGGAGCGTCGACGGTTTCTACGAAGAGGGAGTGGCGCCCGCCGAGATGGGGTGGGGTACGCACGAGAAGTCGTTGCCGGCGCTGGCCTACGTACACGAGGGCGAAGGGCCGCGCAATCAGATTTGCCTGGCCCAAATGGCGCACAAGACCCTCGTGCGCAGCCGCGTCCCCGATAGCGCCATTGTTGGCATGGTCATCCGCCACGGCGAGGCCTTCACGATCTGCGATCATCTGACGGTCTGGGAGGGCGACCGGGCGGTCTATCGCCCGACGGTGCACTACGCGTACTGCCCGAGCGACGCGGCGTGGGCCAGTTTCGTCGAACTCGAGGGGGGGCAGTACCAGTATCCGGAGAACCAGCGGA
>DATCFS010000146.1:0-5851 GCA_036509375.1 Acidimicrobiales bacterium | reverse complement strand
CGATCTTGGTGAGCATCTTCAAGACGGCCTCGTTCGCGCCACCGTGGCGCGGGCCGTAGAGCGCGGCGGTCGCGGCGGCGGTCGCCGAGTACGGGTCACCGTGCGAGGAGCCGACGACGCGCATAGCGGTGGTGCCACAGTTCTGCTCGTGGTCGGCGTGCAGGATGAACAACACGTCGAGCGCCTTGGCGAGAACGGGATCCGGTTCGTAACGGGGCTCGGCGACCTTCCACATCATCGAGAGGAAGTTCTCGGTGTAACCCAGCGAATTGTCCGGGTAGACGAAGGGCATGCCCACCGAGAACCGGTGGGCCGCCGCGGCGAGCGTCGGCATCTTCGCGATCAGACGAACGACCTGGCGGTGCAGGATCTCGGGGTCGTCGAGGATCTTTGCGTCCTTGTAGTACGTCGAGAGTGCCGCAATCGCCGACACCAACATGCCCATCGGGTGCGCGTCGTAGTTGAAACCCTCGAGGAAGCGCTTACGGACGTTCTCGTGAATGTACGTGTGGTGGGTGATCTCTTCTTCCCACACTCTGGCTTCGGCCTCGGTCGGTAGTTCACCGAACTGCAAGAGGTAGGCGACTTCCAGGTACGTGGAGTGCTCGGCCAACTGCTCAATCGGATAGCCGCGGTAACGCAGGATGCCCTCGTCGCCGTCGACGAAGGTGATGGCTGACTCGGCGGCCGCGGTATATAAGAAGCCGGGGTCGTAGAACCAGGTGCCGGGCACCGCTTTGCCAAACTCCGCGGCGGCAACGCCACCGTTCTGGATGGGAATCTCACGAGTCTCACCGGTGCGATTGTCAGTGACGGTAATGGACTCAGTCACGGTTCCTCGATTCATCTTGGGGGCGAGCCCATCGTAGGCGAACTCGCCGGTAACGCTTCAATTCACGCGTGACCGGAGGGTGACAACATCACCCGGTAGGACCGCGACGTCGCCATTCCCGGAGCGGCCGGCGCGCCCGAGAGGGTTATTTGTAAGGTCGCTCGCTCGCTCGCGACAGTCTGGAAGTCCTTGGGCGTGTAGGCCCACGCCTGGAGCGGTCCGAGATTCACGTGCACGCTTTGGCGCTCGCCGGCAATTGGTCCGTTCGCGGGAATCATGGTCACGTCAATGGTCACCGATTGGTCGACGAAACTGGCGTTCTTGATCGAGACCCCGACGCGGATCGCGGTAACCGGAGGCAGCAGGATCTCACCCTTCGCCGCCGGGAGTGGGGCCGGCGTCACGTGCACCGCCGCAATGCCGATGCCCCGGCTCAGTGCCAAGGTCGGCGAGGCGACCAGCGCCTGGTCACCGAAACTGGAGTAGTACGTCGCAGCTTTCGAGGTCAGTTTGTGCAACGTCACGAGACCGGGCTCTTTCGCCAGATCGAAACGGGCGTGGTCCCACGACGTGACCGACGCGAGGAGTGCGCGCGCCGGTGCGGAGGTTGGCTGTTCGCCGCCCTCCGGCGTGAACGCCGGCAACGTGAGGTCGCGAGTAATCGACGTCATTATTGACTCGTAGGCGTCGATTCGCGACTGCGTGACCTGAGCCAACAGGTCGTTGATGTCGTGGTCGAGTTTCGGACGTCGCATCAGTTCGGCTTCGGTCGACCACACCGGCAACTCCTGGTGTAAGAGGGAGAGACGCGCGTAAAAGACCGGTCGGGTGAGCGTTGGTCCATCGCGTAGCAGGCGCACCAGTCCGGTGTCGAAACTGTTCTCCTGGTAGATGAGCGCATTCGAGAGTCCGGCGAAGCTACGGTTCTCGCTTCGCCGAGGCCCAATTGCTCCGTGGGCCGATCGCGCCACGTCGCGAGCAAATACCAAAACGACCAGCGTGACCGCGACCGCGATAGTCAGGAACAACGTATGTCGGCGACGTTGCGCACGTGTTCGGGCCACGCGAAAAACTTACACGGCCACGTTTTTTGCTACTCGTCCTCAAATTCGTCGAGATCGAGAATCTCGGAGATGCCCTCGGGCAACGCGTTCTCGTCGTCGATGCCCCACTTCGCCTCATTGAGCGAATTGGTGAGTCGATCGACGGGCGCGAATTCCGGTAGGTCCTTCGCCCGCTGTGCCCCTCCGAGGGCGCGAAGATTCTTGGCCGCCGGAATAAGTCGACCCTCGATCGAACTCAACATGGCGTTGTAGTCCTTCACCAACGAATCAACGGACTTGCCCATCTTGGAGATTGGCTCCGCAACCTTGCGGATGCGGTCGAAGATCGTGTCGGCGATCTTGTAGATCTGCTCCGCGTTCATGGCGACCTGGTGCTGTTGCACGATCATGGCGACCGACCACAGGAGTGACAGCAAGGTCGTCGGTCCAACAATCAGCACACGCTCCTTCGCGGCGTAGGTAATGAGATCGGGGTCGGCGTCGAGGGCGGCCGACACGGCGAAGTCGCTCGGAATGAAACAGACGGTGAACTCGGGCGCGGAGTCGACGAACTCCCAGTAACCCTTCTCCTTCAACGTCTTCACGTGACCGCGCAGATCTCGCGCGTGCTTCATCTGATGGTCGCGACGGGCGTCGAGGTCCTCGGTATCGAGGGAGGCCTCGAAGGCGGCGAAGGGAAACTTCGCGTCGATCGCCAGTTGATTCCCGTTGGGTAGTTTCACGACACAGTCCGGACGGAGCGAACGACCGTCGTCGTTGACGCTCGACACCTGCAGGTTGTAGTCAATGTTCTGGCGAAGGCCCGACGCCTCCATCACGTTGGCCAATTGAATCTCGCCCCACGCGCCGCGTTGACTGCTACGACCAAGGAGTTGATTCAGACGACGAGTCTCGTCCTGCGTCTTCTGGGACGCCACGAGCAACTCGGCCGCCTTGTTCTTGACGTCGGAAAGTGCACCAGCGTTCAGCGTGTTGAATTCGACGAGGTTCTTCTTGTACTCGCCGAGGAGATCCTCGAGTGGCTTCAGGGTCGAATCCATTTTCGACTCGCGAAGCTTATGGACTTCCTCTTGCGACTGATTGAAGCGCTGCACGGTCTCGTCGAGCGCCTCGGTGGACAGCACCTTGAACGTTTGACCCATCTGTTCGATCGCGATCGTGTGGTCAACGCGCTGACGTTCCAGCCGCTCGTGGGCCTCGCTCAACTGCGAATCCCGAACCTTCACGTCCGACTGTGCGTGCAGAACCTCTTCGCGAAGTGTCTGGGAGCGTTTCGTGAAGATCGCCCCGGTTACGGCGACGCCGAGAGCGAGACCGATGATGACGCCAATCGCTGCAACCATGTCTTTCCTTTCGACTGGACACCCTTCACCATAGAGACGGCGTGTAACGCACCAGTATCCTTGGGGTATGAATCGCCTCTTTGGTTCCCGGTCCGAACCCGAGGAAGAGCTCCCCCTCGTGGCCACGGCGGATGAGGAACTACGACCCCAAGTCGTTCAGATTTTCGCGCTCGTGGGCGAGGCGATTGCCGGCGCCACCCACGCCCTTCTCTCGGGCGACCGTGAATTGGCGAAGAGCGTCGTCGACAAGGACATCGTGATCGACAATCTCGTGAACACCATCGTCGATACCGCGGAGATGCGACTGCTTGAAGACATCACCCTCAACATCGCCGACCGACGTCGGCTGCTCACGCTGCTGCGCATCCTGCCCGAGGTCGAGCGCAGTGGCGACCTCGCCGAGCACATTGCGCGGCGCGCGGCACGCGGGCTCGGCATGGAGATGTCACCACGAAGCAGAGGTCTCGTCGAACGCATGGGGGAAGTCGCCTCGACCATTTGGCGTGAAGCGACCGATGTCATCATTGACGGCAAGCTTGAAGCGACCGGCGCGATTGAAGACATCGACGACGAACTCGACGACCTCCACGTCTCGTTGACGGCCGAGTTGACGTCCGGTTCCATGACCTTGCCCGTGGCCGTTGAGTTGGCCCTCCTCGCACGGTTCTACGAACGATTCGGTGACCACTGCGTCAACCTCGCCCGACGTCAAGTCGGGCGCAACGGCGCCGACTAGCGAAGCGCCAGTATTGCTTCGGCGATCTGCACCGCGTTGAGGGCGGCACCCTTGCGCAAGTTGTCGTTGCTCACGAAGAGGGAGAGTCCGTGGGGAACCGTTTCGGCCCTTCGTATACGTCCGACGTAACTCGGGTCTCGCCCGGCCACGAGTCGCGGCATGGGGATCTCCGTCACGACGACGCCGGGCGCCTCTTCGAGCAAGTCGGTCGCCTCCTCGGGTGAGAGGGGACGCTCGAAACTCATGGTGATGGAGAGCGAGTGGCCCGTGAAGACCGGCACCCGTACGCAGGTGGCGTCAACCAACAGTCCGGGGATCTCCAGAATCTTGCGACTTTCGTCGCGCAACTTCTGCTCCTCGCCCGTTTCAAAGGAACCGTCATCAACAATGGAGCCGGCCATCGGGATCACGTTGTGCGCAATGGTTGCGGGGAACTTCACGCCCGAGTCAACGGGGAATGCCGAACCGTCGAAGGTCAACACGCGAACGTCCTGGCCTTGGGACTTCTCCAATTGAACCGCGAGTTCGTCGACGCCCTCGCGACCTGCGCCGCTCACCGCTTGATAGGTCGACACCGTCATTGAGCGAAGTCCAGCCGCGACGTGCAGGGGTTTCAGCACGGGCATTGCCGCCATCGTCGTGCAGTTGGGATTGGCGACGATACCTTTGGGTATCGACCTCAACGTGTGCGGATTCACTTCCGACACCACGAGGGGGACGTCGGGGTCCATCCTCCACGCCGACGAATTATCGATCACGATCGCGCCGGCGCTCGCCAAACGGGGCGACAGTTCGCGCGACGACGTGGCACCCGACGAGGCGAGAGCCATCTCGATGCCCGAGAAATCGGCCACCGCGGCGTCCTCGACGGTGATCGGCGTCCCATTCCAGTCCAAGGTGGAACCGGCCGAGCGCGCCGATCCGAAGTAGCGGATCTCGTCAACGGGGAAATCACGCTCGCGCAGTATTGCGCGCATCACCGTGCCGACCTGTCCCGTTGCCCCGATTATTGCTACTCGCATTGACGAAGTCTAAGACATGGGTAGGTGATTCCCACCCGCAGGATTGCCGGGGGTCTCACTTGCGCAATCCTTTCGAGCGAGTTCTACGATGGCGCTCGCGGTGGCGAGACCCAACCCCAACCAACAGATCCACCAACCACTGCCCGGCGATGTCGACAGTTAGTCGGCGTCGAGCCCAAACGCCGTGTGCAAGATCCGTACGGCCTCGGCGACTTTGTCCGCGCGCATGACGCACGAAATACGAATTGAACTCGTAGAGATCATCTCGATGTTGATGCCGTTCGTCGACAACGTTTCGAACATGAGCGCGGTGACGCCGGGGTTGGACTTCATTCCCGCGCCGATGATGGAGACACGACCAATGCTGTCGTCCTTGGTCACGTCGGTCGCACCAATCTCATCTTTCACTTTCTCGCAGGCGATCGAGGCGTTGTCGAGGTCGGTCTTGGCGACCGTGAAGGAGATGTCGGTCATTCCCTTCGCACTGATGTTCTGCACGATCATGTCCACGTTGATGCCTCGATCGGCCAGCTCACGGAACAGTCGAGCGGCGACGCCCGGACGGTCGGGCACACCGCCGACCGTGATTTTGGCCTCCGAGACGTCGTCGGTGACGGCCGAGACAACGGCTTCTTCCATAGTGGGGTCCTCCTCCACAATCCAAGTGCCTGGCTCCCAGGTAAAACTTGAGCGAACATGTAGCGGCACGCCGTGACGACGCGCGAACTCGACGGACCGCAGCATCAAGACCCGTCCTCCGGTCGCTGAAATCTCCAACATCTCATCAAAGGAGACCTTGGGAATTCGACGGGCCTTGCTGACAATGCGCGGATCGGCCGAAAAGACACCCGTTA
>DATCFS010000145.1:0-13343 GCA_036509375.1 Acidimicrobiales bacterium | reverse complement strand
CATCCGCTGGTCGCTCGACGCGGTCGGTCGAGCCGAGTCGTACGCACTGTTGACCGGTTCGTCGTCGATCTTTCACTCGATGCGCTGCGCCGTGGCGCTGGGCGAACGGCTCGATCTCGCCCGACCGTCGTGGGAACTGTGCGCCGGACGCCTCGGACACGCCGTGGGCCACCACCCCGGGGCGTTCGCACCGAAGAATGAGTTCGCCATGGACTGGTACTACCCGATATTCTCTGGGGCCCTCTACGGCGAGGCCGGTGAGAAGCGGATCAACGACGGCTGGGAGCGCCACGTCATGGACGGTTACGGCGTTCGTTGCGTCTCGACGAGCGACTGGGTAACGGCGGCCGAAACGGCCGAGTGCGTGCTGGCCCTCGACGCCCTCGGTCTCACCAGTCGGGCGCTCGACCTCTTCAGTTACACGAAGCGTCACCGCCGCGACGACGGGGCCTACTGGACGGGCATTGCCTATCCGAGTGGTGTGACCTTTCCCGACCGCGAGACGTCGTCCTACACGTCGGCGGCGATCATCCTCGCGGTCGACGCATTGACGTCGTCGTCCAACGCGGCGAGTCTCTTCCGACACGATGCCTTGCCGCTGCCACTCGACCTCGCCGAGCCCGGCTGTCCGCTCACTCGCTAAGCAACGCGCGTCAACACGCGCAGTGACCCCGCTGCCGAGCGCTCTTCGAAAAGTTCGCTCGTCACTGCCGCGCGGTACAGCTCGTACGGCGCTTGGCCGCCGTCGTTCGGGTCCGCGAAGACGTCGTGAATGAGGAGCAGTCCGCCCAACGCCACCTTGGGGCTCCATGCCTCGTAGTCGGCCCACGCCACATCGCGTGCGTGGCCGCCGTCGATGAACAAGAGCTCGAGTGGCTGGCTGAAGTGGGCGGCGATCACCGTCGATGGTCCGACGAGCCCGATGACCGTTGCTTCGAGACCGGCGTTCGCCACCGTTCGCTGCCAGGTAGGCAGGGTGTTCAGTCGACCGTCCGCGGGGTCGACGAGGGCCGGATCGAAGGATTCCCAACCTTCCTGGTTCTCTTCACTGCCGTGATGGTGGTCAAGTGAGTAGAGCACGCAGCCACTCGCTTCGGCGGCCGCGCCGAGGTAGACGGCCGACTTCCCGCACCACGCGCCGACCTCCAACCACGTGCCGCGATGGGACCGTTCGCCGAGGTAACGAGCGGCCTCGTAGAGGGCGAGACCCTCGTCACGCGGCATGAAACCTTTCACGGTCTCTGCGAAGTCGAGCAGATCGTCGACGCGACTCACGATGTTGCCAACGAGACCAGCGTCCAGATGCCGAGCCCCGCGAAAATGGCGCCGCCGAAGCGACGGATCCACTTGAGCGGCACGAGGCGCTGCAGGGCCCGTCCGCCGTAGGCGCCGACGAAGGAGACGCCAATGAGGGCTATCGACGATGCGAGGAAGACCTCGAGAGGCTGATGGAGCTTCGCCTCGAAGTTCGCCGCCTGGATCTGCGTGAGATCGCCGAACTCCCCAATGAAGAGGACGACGAAGGCCGTCGTGATCTCCTTCCACCGTGACCCCTTCTCCTCTAACGCCGCTTCACGCGCACCCTTCTTCTCCTCGTTCGATTGGGGAACGAACAAGAGATAGGCCGAACCGCCGAGGAACAACAGTCCGACGATGAGATCCTTCCAGTGCGCGGGAAAGAGTGTGAGGAGTGATCCCGCGCCGACGGCCAGTCCCATCTGGATGGTGAGGGCAATTGACGCCCCGATCACGATCATCGACGGCCGGGCCTTCGTGGCCATGATGACCGTGGCGATGAAGGTCTTGTCGGGCAGTTCGAGGACGAACATCACGGCAAAGATGCCGAGAAATGCCCCGATTGTCACGGTGCTAAATCTGGTCGCGCATCGCCGACGCGAACGTGAGGCCCACGCGCATCCGCTCAATCGACTGCTCCACCGACTTCTGTTCGCCCCCAAGCGAGTGCTCGCGGTGGAACTTCTCCACTTCGTCCGCGAAGGCCGCGTCGTTGATGAACGTGCGAATACCCAACGCCATGTAGGAGAGCGTGTTCATCGGGAACTTCTTCAACGCCTCGTCCCAACGTGCCGTCACGTGCTTCCAAACTGCGGGACCGGAGCCCATGCTCGTGCTGAGGATCCCGATCACGATCGAGGCATCCTGATTGCGCACGACGCTGAAGCACTTGTCGGCCGCGTCCAGTACGACGCGCTCTTCGTTGAACGATCCGAGGTTGCGAAGGTAGCGCTGCTCGCTCTGGGGGTCCGACGGATTCAGGTAGCGATCGAGAAAGATCTCGTAGTCGCCCGGTCGGTCCTGGTTGGCCACGACGCGCATAATGGAGGTCGCGAGGTCGCCGGCCATGGTGTTGGATTCGAATCGCTTGTTGGCTTCGTCACGAATTGCCGAGTCCTCACCGATCGTGCCGAGTGCGCCCAGCACGACGGCGCGCATCTGCGGCGTGAGTTCACCATCGGAGGGCTTGGCGTCCCAACCGAGACGGTCCCACTGCGGTTGGAAGATTTCGCGCACGGTACCGGCGAATCGCTCGCGCTGATCGCCACTGAGGGCCCGGTACACGAATGCCATGGCCTGAGCCACGGTGCCCCACGGCGTCGGTTCGTCATTCAGACCGAGACCCTTCGCGGTCGTGAGGAACGCTTCCCACGTGATCTGGCTGGAGAACAACAGGGCCCAACTGTCCGAGAGCACGGTGGCCCGTTCCAGTTCATCGAGATCCTTCATGCGTTCGGCGATGGCGTCGAGGGCGGCACCCACGTAGCGCGAGCGGAAGTAGCCCCAACCTCCGGCGTTCACGACGACCGGGGCCGCGTCGCTGACGGCGACGGGCTCGTCGAGCAGGAGCGTCGTACTGGGTGCGCCACCCTTCAGTGATCGGGTGATCACGGGGATCTTCCACGATGATCCAATGGAGCTCGGTCCGTTCGTCGGTCCGTACGCGAAGGGCTGCTGGGTCAGCGTGCCCCCGTCGAGGGTGACGATCGGGTACCCACCTTGGAGGATCCAGGTGTTCATCACGTCACGAACCGGCTGCTTGGAGACTTCTTCGAGCGCGTCCCACAGATCGGTCGTCTTGGTGTTGGCGTAGCTGTGCTTGCGCAGGTAGTGGCGAATGCCGTCTCGATACGTCTCGGCACCGAGGTACTGCTCGAGCATGCGAAGCACGCCGGCGCCCTTTTCGTACGTCAACCGGTCGAACATTCCTCGCGTGTCCTCGGGCGAGACCACTTCGTACTCAATCGGCCGCGTCGCGTGCAGACCGTCGATGTCGAGCGCCAGTTCTCGCTCCGCACTGAAGGAGACCCACACCTTCCACTCCGGTCGAAAGGCATCCTGACAGAGCACTTCCATGAACGTGGCGAACGCCTCGTTCAGCCAAATTCCCTCCCACCATTCCATGGTGACGAGGTCGCCGAACCACATGTGCGCGATCTCGTGCATCACGACCTTCGCGACGCGCTTTCGTTCGGCGAGTGACGCGGTCGAAGGATCAATGAGGAGGTCGGGCATCCGGTAGGTGACGCAGCCGAGGTTTTCCATCGCGCCCTGCGCGAAGTCGGGGATCGCTACCATGTCCAACTTGTCGCCGGGGTAGGCAATGTCGAAGTACTCCGAGAAGAAGCGCAACGCGTGTGCGCCGCATTCCATGGCGAACGAGGTGAGCAATTCGTTGCCCAACGGGTAGACGATGCGCAGTGGCACGCCGTCGACGTCCATCGCCTCGGTCTCGCCGAAGGGACCGACAATGAATGCGACCAGGTAGGTCGACATCTTCATCGTGGGTGAGAAGCTGACCGTGCGCTGACCGTTGCCGAGGTCGGTCGCGGACGAGACGGGGGAGTTGGAGTACGCCGCCAAGTGGCTCGGCACGGTGAGGTTGACCTGGTAGGTCGCCTTGAAGGCCGGCTCGTCCCAGCAGGGGAAGGCGCGACGAGCGTCGGTGTTCTCGAACTGCGTGGTGGCAATCGTCTGCTTCTCACCGGACGGGTCGGTGAAGGTCGAACGGTAGAAACCGTGCAATTGATCGTTCAAGATGCCGGTGAAGGCAATTTCGACGACGGCCGAACCCTTCGGCAACGAGGCGTCGAAGTGGAAAGTCGCCGTTTCGAACTTCTCGTCGAGCGTCAATTCGATCGACCGGTGGCCGGTGCCGCCGGTCGTAACCGTCGCGGCGCCTAATTCGAGTTCGATCGCGTTCAGAGTGAGTTCCGTGACGGCCTCGGTAATGTCGACGTCGATCTCCACTCGACCGGCGAAACTCGCGGCGTCGAGATTGGGCGTGATGAAGATTCGGTAGGCCGACGGAACGACCGTTGGGTCGAGACGATAGGGGTTGGAATTGGTAGTCATTATCGCAAGGCTACGTCAGAATTAACTACGCTCGCTAAGTGACTGATAGCCCCACACCCGTTTCATTGCGCGTGAAACCGGGTCCGAACCGCCTCGCGGTGACCGGAATCGGCAACGCCATGCTCGACATAATTTCGCAGGATTCCAAGGAGGTCTTTCGCGATCTCGGACTCGTGAAGGCGGCCATGTCGTTGATAGGCGAAGACCAGTTAGACACCTTTTACAACGCCATGGGCGCGACGATTCAGATGTCGGGGGGATCGGTGGCGAACTCCATTGCGGGCGTCGCGGCACTCGGTGGCACCTGCGGCTATATCGGCAAAGTGGCCGACGACGACTTCGGCCGTATCTTCACGCACGACCTCAAATCGATGGGGGTGGAGCTCGATCTCGCGATTGCTTTGGAGGGTGAGGGCGCGACCGGACGTTGTCACGTCTTTATTACCGACGACGCCCAACGAACCATGGCGACGTACCTCGGTGCGTCCAACCAGCTTCGAGTCTCCGACGTGCACGAGACCCTGATTGCGCGCTCCGAGATCACCTACGTCGAGGGCTACCTCTTCGATCTTCCGCCGGCCAAGGAGGCGATTCGCAAGGTCGTCAATTTCGCCCACGAACACGACTCGATGGTGGCGTTGTCGCTCTCGGATATGTTCTGCGTCGATCGCCACCGACGGGACTTCCTCGATCTGGTGACGACCGACGTCGACGTGCTGCTCGCCAACGAGACCGAGATCTGTTCGCTCTTCCAAGTGGACTCGTTGGCGGCGGCCTTCGCCAACCTCGACGAACTCGGTATCCTCGCCGTGGTCACCCGCGGCCCCGTCGGGGCGGACGTGCTGACGGTGAGTGGCGTCGTGACGGTGCCGGCGCTCGAGGTTGATCACGTGATTGACCAGAACGGCGCCGGCGACATGTTCGCGTCCGGTTTCCTCTACGGTCTCGCCCTCGGTGCCGATCCCGTTGAAGCGGCCGAACTGGGCTCGCTGTGCGCGGGGGAGATCATCTCGCACCTCGGTGCCCGACCGGAGAACGATCTTGAACTATTGGCGATTGAAGCGGGACTGCTGTAGTCAGATTCCCTGGGCGTCGAGCACGGCGTCGAGCTCTCGGGTGTGTACCGTTTCCCACTTCACCCACGCAATTGCAATGGGAATGCAGGCGAACAACATGAGTGCGTCGCCGCCGATCCACATGATGGCGCCGCCGAGGTGAATGTTGTTGAGGATGCCCGACGGGGTTGAGCCGGCCGGCGCCATGAACTTGTAGTCCGGGAAGGGCGTGTGGGACGACATGGCCAAGGCCAGTCCCGTGAAGGTGTCGACGGGCACGGCCGCCATGACAAAAACGAGTCGTAGTCCGCGGTGCAGCGTTGTGCCGCGTTCCAAGCCGAAGGCCACGCGGAAAAAGAGGTAGCCGACGAGCAGGAACCCGATCTGCTCGAGGTGATGGACCCACTCGTGCTCCATCATGAGGTTGAACAGTCCCGTGAGGTGGGTGAGGGGGATGAAGATGAAGTACGCCGCGAAGCCAAACAGTGGCTGCGTAATCATCGTCATCACGCGACCGTCGAGGAGTTGGCGAAGTCGCTGCGAACCGGCATCGTAGGCCAGGTCGAGTGGTGCGCTCAGTGCGAAGAGCGGGGCCGCCACCATGATGAGCAACAGGTGCTGGATCATGTGATCACTGAAGTACTCCATGTCGAAGAGTCCAATGACCGACTGGGTGGCAACGAACGTGACGATTAGTCCCGCAATGAAGGCCGTCGTGCGTCGGGGCGACCACGTACCCACGCGCTGCGCGGCGAAGAGATAGCAGATGAGCGCACCGACGAGCAAGAGGAGTGGCAACACGCCTGCGTGCCACTCACTCCAATCGTGCCACGAAAACTGCGGGCGCGACGCTGACGACATTGAAGGCACTCGTCAATTGTACGACCGCCGTTGCGCACGAAAACCCGTTCGTTAGTATGGCCCGGTGAAGGCGAAGTATTTCTCGAAGCGGGCGCTCGGCCTGCATCTATCCCTCGTTGTCTGGATTGCAATCTGCCTTTCGGCGGCGTGGTGGCAGGTCGGTAGGGCCATACAGGGAAGTTCGCTCAGTTACCTCTACGCCATTGAATGGCCCGCCTTCGCGATACTTGGTTTCTTCGGTTGGTACGCCTTGCTCAACATGGAGCGGATTACCGAACACCAGGAGAAGGCCCGCCGCGACTACGAGGAGAAGATGCGCGCCGAGGCCCAGGTCGCCCGTCAGGTCGCCATCGAACCGGAAGAGCCGGCGATGGCCGCCTACAACGACCACTTGGCCGAACTCGCCACCCGTCCGAAGAAGAGGCTCTGGGGACACTGATGGATCCCACCTTTAGGCGGTACCGAATCATGTCGTTCGTCACGGGCGCGACGCTCATCTCCTTGTTCGTCGCCCTCTTCCTTCACGCCGTCGACCTCAGCTTGTGGAAGCACCTCTCACTACTTGTGAAGATCGACGGCATCGCGCACGGCATCGTGATGTACCCGCTCTACATGATTGCCAGCTTCCAGATGGTGCTCAAGTTCCGACTTGCGTTGGCACTTCTCCTTTTGATGCTCGTCGCCGGCTTCGTACCGGGACTGGCGCTCTATCTCGAGCGCCGGATGCGACTGCACATCTATCCCAATGGCTTCGATAGCAAATGAGCGTTCCGTGGTTGGCGCGTCGGGTCATTGCCTACGCGCACCAGGGAGGCTCCTACGAGGGGCCGTCATCAACACTGACGGCAATCGAGCGCGCCCTTCGTAACGGCGCGAGCGCCGTCGAACTCGACGTCCACGCCACCAAGGACCGCCACATTGTCGTGTGTCACGACAACACGGTTGACGCCACGACGAATGGCCGCGGAGCAATCGCGAATCTCACGCTCGCTGAAGTGCGCGAACTGGACAACGCCTACTGGTTCATTCCCGGCGCCACGGTGACGCCAGGACGTTCCGACGAAGAGTACCGGGACCGCGGGAAGGCACCCGGGGACCGTGACTACGGCGTCGCCACGCTGGAGGAGGTGGCGGTCCGCTTTCCCGGCGTGTTGCTCAACCTCGACATCAAGGGCGTGGCGCCCGACGTCGAAGCGTACGAAGAACTGTTGGCGAACGACCTTCGACGGTTGGAACTGAATTCGTCGGTGATGGTCGCCTCATTCCACGACGTCGCGCTCGAGAACTTTCGACTCGTGGCGCCCGACGTTGCGACGTCCGCGGCCACCAATGAGACCGCGATGTTTTTCTTCTCCATGGGGGAGGGTTCGCCGGTCATTCCGTCCGTGAGCGCCTTTCAGGTGCCCGCCACGTTCGGGGACATCACGGTTGTCGATGAACGTTTCGTCGAGACCGCGCACGAGCACCACATCGCGGTGCACGTGTGGACCATCAACGATGAAGAGGAAATGAACCGCCTCGTCGATCTCGGTGTCGACGGGATCGTCAGCGACCGTCCCGCGTTGCTCGCCCAGGTTCTTAGGAGTCGGGGCGTTGCGTGGGACGGAGCGTTGTAGTGAGAACAGCCTTAGCCGCGACCGCAGTTCGGCTTTTTGCCGTGGTTGGCCTTCTTCTTTGCGCGAAGCTTGCGCTTCACAGTCCGCTTTGACATAGGTGACAATGTTAGTGGGTAAGCGTCGTTCATAGCCAAACGAGGGGACCAACGTGGTGAACAGAGAGAGCGTGGCCGGTCAACTCGTGCTCGTCGCGACGCCGCTCGGCAATCTAGGGGATATCTCGCGTCGCGCCCTTGAACTCCTCGAAATCGCTGACGTGATCTACTGCGAGGACACTCGACGATCGAGCACGCTCTTCAGCGCGCACCGCATCCGCGTCAACGGTCGGCTCCACGCGTTGCACGAACACAATGAGGCGTCGCTCTGCGCTCAGATTGTCGATCAGGTCGCCGTTGGCCAGACCGTCGTGCTCATCAGCGACGCGGGCACGCCCGGTATTAGCGACCCCGGAAGTCGGGTCGTGCGGGCCGTTTCCGAGGCCGGACTCGTCGTCACCACGGCTCCTGGACCGTCGGCACTCATCGCCGCGCTCACCATCAGTGGGTTGGCGACCGATCGCTTCGCCATGGAGGGTTTCATGCCCCGAAAGTCGGGGGAGCGCGAAGCTCTGTATGCGCAGTGGCGCCACGAAGCGCGAACGATTGTCTTCTACGAGTCGCCCCAGCGACTCGCCGCGACCCTCGCGGAACTGACCCCACACTTCGGTGAACGAAACGTCGCGGTCGCGCGCGAGATCACCAAACTCCACGAGGAGGTGGTTCGTGGAACGGTGAGCGACGTGGCGGCGATATTCGCCGCGCGCGAGGTCCTCGGTGAGATCGTCGTCGTCGTGGAGGGTGCCACTGATTTCGAGGACGTCAGCGATGACGTCGTGCGTGCGGCCCTTCGCGAGCAAGTGAGTTCGGGCGCGTCGACGCGCGACGCGGTCTCGTTCGTTGCGGAGTCGCTCGGGGTGTCGCACCGGTCGGTGTACCAGATGGCGCTCGAACTTCGAGCGAGTGACAGCGCCTGACTCATTATCATTGACCGATGGGTCGCTTCTACATCACTACGCCGATTTACTACGCGAACGACGCCCCCCACGTCGGGACCGCCTACACCACGGTGAATGCTGACGCGATGGCCCGCTGGCACCGGTTGATCGGTGACGAGACCAAATTCCTTACCGGGACCGACGAGCACGGTCAGAAAGTGGCCGACGCCGCCGCGAAGAATGGCATGTCGCCCCAGGCGTGGACCGACGAGAAGTCGGCCCAGTTCATTCAGGCCTGGGACGTCCTCAACATCAGTTACGACGATTTCATTCGCACCACGGAACCACGTCACTACGAGAGTGTCCAGAAGTTCCTGACTGCGATCTACGACAACGGCTACATCTACAAGGACGTCTACAACGGCCTCTACTGCGTAAGTTGCGAGGACTACTACACGATTGAATCCAGCGTCGGCGGCAACTGTCCGATCCACGGCAGCGCGCTCGTGGAGATGGAGGAGGAGAATTGGTTCTTCCGCTTGAGCGCCTTCGAGGAGCGCTTGACCGCGCACTACAACGAGCACCCCAACTTCGTGACGCCGCCGACCAAGCGCAACGAGGCGTTCTCGTTCATTCAGGGTGGCCTACGCGACATTTCGATCACCCGCACGTCAATCTCGTGGGGCGTGCCCGTGCCGTGGGATGAACAGCACGTGTTCTACGTGTGGTACGACGCGCTCATCAACTACCTGACGGCGATTGGCTACGGTCGTGACGATGATGAGGTGGAGAAGTGGTGGCCCTCGTCGCACCACCTCATTGGAAAAGAGATCATCCGCTTCCACTGCGTGTGGTGGCCGGCGATGTGTATGGCGGCCGGGCTCGAACCAGTGAGTCACGTCCAGGTCCACGGCTGGCTCCTGCTGGGCGGCCAGAAACTTTCCAAGACGATGGCCGCCTCGGGGTCGGTCCGTTTGACCGATATCGCGCCGGTGGAGCTCACGAACGAGTTCGGCGTCGATCCACTCCGCTACTACCTCTTGCGAGAAACGGCGCTCGGCAATGATGGCGACTTCTCCCATGAGGGGATCACCCAGCGCTACAACACCGACCTCGCGAACAACCTCGGCAATCTGGTGGCGCGCGTGTCGACCGTCGTCGTGTCCAAGTGCGACGGCGTGGCACCCAAACCGCGTGTCGATTCGCCACTTCGCGCCGACGCCGAGTTGGCACTTCGTGCCGCCGCGGAAGCGTGGAACGGCTTCTCGCCCCAGAGCGCACTCGAGGCGACGTGGGGTCTCATCGGGGCGACCAACGCCTACCTGGAACTGCACGCGCCGTGGAAGATGGAGCCGGGCGAGGCCGTCGACGCCGTCATGGGCGACGCGCTCGAAGCGATCCGGCTTGTTTCGATTCTCGCCACGCCGGCGATGCCCGCGGTCTGTGAGGAGATTTGGCAGCGCATCGGGCTCAGCGGTGCGCCGAGCGACGAACTGTTTGCCACCTCGGCCACGTGGGGCCGTTATCCCGGCGCTGCGAGAATATCCAAGGGCGAGCCGCTCTTTCCGCGGATCAAGTGTGACGAATGACGCACTGGACCGACGCCCACTGTCATCTCCAGGAACGATTCTTCGAGGGTGACCACGGAGCCGCGACCGACGTCTACGAGACGCTGGCTCGTGCCTACGAGGGAGGCGTCGACCGGGTCGTCGTCATTGGCACGGGCGTGGAAACCTCCGCGCAAGCCCTCGCGGCGACCGACCTCGAGGGTCCCGTCGAGATCTACGCGACCGTCGGCCAACACCCTCACGACGCCCTTTCGGACCTCGAACCGGTGCTGGCCCTGGCGCGGGCGGGCCACCCGAAACTGGTGGGAATAGGGGAGTGCGGCCTCGATTACTTCTACGAGCACTCGCCGAGAGCCGAACAGCGCCGTTCCTTTGCCACCCAGATCGCCCTCGCGCAGGAACTGGACCTCGCGCTCGTCATCCACGCTCGCGACGCTTTCGACGACCTCGTCGAGATTCTCACGAGCGAAGGTGTTCCCGATCGCACGGTCGTGCACTGTTTCACCGGCACGCCCGCCGACGCCGAGCGCTGCCTCGATATTGGTTGTGACATCTCCATCTCGGGGATTGTCACGTTCAAGAACGCTGCGTCGTTGCGCGACGCCGCGAAACTCGTGCCACTCGATCGACTCCACGTGGAGACCGATAGTCCCTTTCTCGCCCCCGTGCCGTACCGCGGCAAGCGCAACGAACCGGCCTACGTGACACTCGTCGGGGAATTTGTCGCCGAACTGCGCGGTGAGAGCTTCGCAACCGTTCGCGAAGCGACGAGCGCAAATACGGCGCGACTTTTCCAACTTCCCGCTCGGTAACTACTCTTTGATCAGGTAGTACCGGGTAGAAATCAAACCTGAGTTGCCTCGGGCCCCACCCTCTCCTAGCGTTGTGGGCCGGGGGGACGGCAACTACCCCGTTGTCGTGGCGGAGGGTGGAGATCTGAGGGCATCAATCCCGCGGGCGCCGTGGCGCCTGTTGTCGGTACTGATCATGATCGTCGCTCTGGCGACGTCACTGGTGTTCGCTGCGCCCTTCGACGCGAGCGCCTCGACGGGCCACGCCAAACGGCACATGCCGAACCTCATTGGACTCTCGCGCGCCCAGGTCTACGCCGTGATGCGCGCGGACGCCCTCTACTTCGTGACCAGGGGCCCGGGAAGTTCCAACGCGACGTGGAGGGAAGTCGTCGCGCAGTCGCCCCGAGCGGGCACGGTCGTGCCCTGGCACTTTCAGGCGAGGCTCACGACCTCGACGAAGAGTCCCCACGGACCTCGACGGGTGCCCCGCGTGGTGGGTCTCTCGAGGGCGCGGACCTACGCCGTGATGGCTAAAGCCCAACTCTATTTTTCTACCCGTGGATCAGGGAGTTCAGACGGAAAATGGAGGGTGGTGGTGCGCCAAACGCCCCGTGCCGGGACCAGGGTCCGGTGGCACGCCACGATTTCGCTGGTGGTGAGCACGGTCGTCGCCAAAGCGAAACCCAAGCCCAACAAGAAGCCCGTGCACGTGACGACCACGACGAGGGCACCGGTGAAGAAGAAGCCCAAGCCCTCGTGCGTGCCCGTGACGACATCAACCACAACCACCTCGACCACACCGACGACCTCGTCGACGCTGCCCACGTCGACGACGCCAGTTGAGTCCACCACCACGACGGTGCCACCGCCCACGACGACAACGACGATCTGCAAGGTTCCCGTCACGACCACAACGGTGAAGCGAACGAAACCGAAGCGCTACCGCATTGGCGACGCGACCTGGTACTCGTACATTCCCGGACGGTGCGCGACGTGGTACTTGCCAATGGGTACGCGGGTCACGGTGCGCGACCTGAAGACCGGTAAGGCAGTGCACTGCATCGTGACCGATCGCGAGGCGGCCCACGGCAATCGCGTCGTCGATCTCAATGAGACGCAGTTTGCCCAACTGGCCCCACTGTCCCAAGGGGTGGTCGTCGTTAAAGTTTCGTGGTGACCCATACCCGCACCGAACTCGTGGCGTTGCTGAACGAGCACGGTCTGAAGCCGTCGAGGGCACTCGGTCAAAACTTCGTCGTCGACCCCAATACGGTCCGACGGATTGCTCGCCTGGCGAGCGTCGGTCCCGGTGACCTCGTCCTGGAAATCGGCGCCGGACTGGGATCGCTCACTCTCGCGCTCGTCGAAACCGGCGCCGAGGTGCACGCCATGGAAGTGGACCGTTATCTGTTGGATCCCCTTCGCTCGGTCGTTGAACCCCAGGGCGTCACGGTGCACCACGCCGACGCGTTGAGCGCCCCGTACGGCGAGATCCTTCAGGGGCGCGACGCAGTCGTCGTCGCCAACCTTCCCTACAACGTGGCGACACCCCTGGTCCTACACCTGCTCGAAGACGAGCCGCTCATCAAGCGGATGCTCGTGATGGTCCAAAAAGAGGTGGGCGATCGTTTCGCCGCTCAGGCCGGCGACGAGGCCTACGGCGCGGCGTCGCTCCGACTTCAGTACTTTGCCGACGCCAAAGTCGTCGGCAAGGTCGGTCCGTCGGTCTTTCTGCCCAAACCGAACGTCGATTCGGCCCTGGTCTCAATTGTTCGCCGCGAGCACGTACGCGTGAGTCCCGACCTCGTGAGTGAGTCGGCGCTCTTCGAGGTCATCCGCACGTCGTTCGGTCAGCGTCGAAAGATGCTGCGCCGTTCACTCGCCGGTTGGGTCACCGACGGGGTCTTCGAACGCGCCGACGTGGCCGAAACCCGTCGACCGGAGGAACTCACGTTGGAAGAGTTCGCGAGATTGGCGGCGGCGCGATGATTGAACTGTTGGCGCACGCCAAACTGACCTGGTCCCTCGAGATCACCGGTCGCCGCGACAACGGGTTGCACTTGTTGCGCAGCGAAATGAGCACGATTTCGCTCCACGACGTCCTG
>DATCFS010000144.1:0-4064 GCA_036509375.1 Acidimicrobiales bacterium | reverse complement strand
TGCTCCCGTTCCCGAGCCGGTGAGTTCGTGACGACTGAGTCCGTAGAAGTAGGCGGCGTCGTGAACACCGAACCGTCGACCACGGCCGCCACGACGGCGGTGACGGCGCGATGGGCGAGCGCATTCTCGACGTGCGCGATTTCTCCGTGGACTACGGGTGGGGCGAAAACGCGGTACGGGCCGTCGACAGCGTAGACCTGCACCTCGATCGCTCCAAAGTGCTCGGCATCGCGGGCGAGAGCGGTAGTGGTAAATCCACGCTCGTCTACGGCATCACTCGACTGCTCCGTGCTCCGGGCGTGATTACCGGCGGCGAAGCGCGTTTCAACCTCGGACCGAACGACGACGGACGCGGCGAGCGCGTCATCGATCTCGTGAACGCCAACGAGCGAGAGCTGCGCGCCATTCGTTGGTCCTCCATCTCGATCGTGCTGCAGAGTGCTCTTTCCGCACTCAATCCCGTAATTCGCGTGGGGACCCAGTTCGAACAGGTCCTCAAAAGTCACCGAAAGGACATGGGGAAGGTCGAGCGACGGGCCCGCGCCACCGAGCTGCTCGCAATGGTGGGACTGAGCGAAGACCGCCTCAACCGCTTTCCCCATGAGCTCTCCGGTGGTCAGCGCCAGCGCATCATGATCGCACTCGCCTTGGCCCTGGACCCGCAGTTAGTGATCATGGACGAGCCGACGACGGCGTTGGACGTGGTCACGCAACGCGAGATCATCAGCGAACTCTTCGAACTTCGTAAGCGTTTCGGATTCGCGATGATCTTCATTACCCACGACCTCTCGCTGCTCGTCGAACTGGCCGACGAGATCGTGGTCATGTACGCCGGCGTGTTGATGGAGCGCGCCTCGGCGCTCGAGCTCTACGAGGCGCCGCGCCATCCCTACACACTCGGGCTTCTGAACTCTTTTCCTCCGATGCACGGCGAGCGAAAGGTCCTTTCCGGCATCCCCGGCTCACCTCCGGACTTGAAGAACCTACCCGGCGGCTGCACTTTCCATCCTCGCTGCCCCTACGCAATGCCCCGTTGCTCGATCGAAACCCCTCCGCTCGTCGACATCGGAGGGACCGGACGATCGGTCGCGTGTTGGTTGCAAGTCAACGACCCCGACGTTGCCGTTCCCGTCGAACTCAGTCGGTCCTACCCACGTCCTGTAGCGACGGACGTCGTTGAGGAGACGTCGTGACGAACGAGACGCGAACTCCCGTGCAGCTCTCCGCTCGAAACCTCTCGCGGCACTTCACGGTGCGAGTTCCCGGTCGCTTGTTCAACGCCCGGCGAACTGTTCGAGCGGTCGACGACGTGAGTCTCGACCTCGTGGCCGGCCAGGTCGTGGCCGTCGTGGGCGAGAGCGGCTCCGGCAAGTCCGTACTGGCCCGCATGCTGGCGCGCATCATCGTGCCGACGTCGGGTGACCTGGCCCTTAACGGAACGGCCATTCCGATCAAGTCCAAGCGCACGCTCGACTACGCCTCACAAGTGCAATTGGTCCTACAGGACCCCTTCTCGTCGATGAACCCCGTCCATCGCATGCGCCACAACCTCTCGCGACCGCTGCTGATCCACGGTGCCAAGAAAGAGGACGTGGAGTCACTCGCCGAAGCGGCGTTGCGACGCGTGTCCCTGGAACCACCGTCTCGCTTCCTCGAGAGCTACCCTCACGAACTCTCCGGCGGACAACTGCAGCGGATATCGATTGCGCGCGCACTCTGCATTGAACCTAAGGTCCTACTGGCCGACGAGCCCATCTCGATGTTGGACGTGTCGGTGCGCCTCGGGGTGTTGAATCTGCTGCGCGGGCTCTGCGACAACGACCACCTCGCCATCCTCTACATCACGCACGACATCGCGTCGGCGCGCTACATCGCCGATTCCATCATCGTCATGTACGCCGGCCAGATCGTTGAGCAGTCGCGCGGCACCGGACTCGTCGATGAACCGACCCACCCGTATACGCGACTGCTGATCGCCTCGGTCCCCGATCCTTCGGACCCGACGAGCGTGAGTTCACCCACGAGCGAGCACGCCCAAACGGCAATCGCCGAAAAGGGATGCCGATTCAGTCCGCGCTGCCCGCACGTCATGGATCGCTGCCTCGTCGAAGAGCCGCCCCAATTCATCGTTGGCGAGAACCACACCTCAAAGTGTTGGCTCTACGCCGACCGTCCAGAAGCCGTAATCGAAGTGGCGATGCCGACACGCCGGAGGGAGGGGGAGACCGCGACGACATGACCACTCTCGACTAGGCAGCCGCTGCTCAAATCGGGTTGGCGGCGAGCAGTACCGCGAAGGTCCAACCGGCCTCGCGTTTGTTAAGTAGGGACCCACACGGTTCACACAAAACGTCGGCGTAAGCCGGCTGGACACTATCAATATAAAGGAAAAAAATATGTTCAAAAGAGCTGCTGTTGTCTTCACGGCGATGTCGTGCTTGACACTAGGCATTGTCTTTACCGCAGGTATTACTGCGGCGTCGGGAGCGAGTACCACTCTGACGTTGGAGAACAACACCGGTGTGACTTTCACCGATAACTTCAACCCAGTTGACTCAAACTCGTTCGCCTCCCAAATGAGCGTTCGCTCCTTGATCTACGAACCGCTGTTCGAGTTCGACTCACTCAAGGCCGGCGTCTCGTATCCGTGGCTGGCGACCAAGTACGCGTGGTCGAACGCAGGCAAAACCCTGACGTTCACCATTCGTTCCGGCGTCAAGTGGAGTGACGGTTCTGCCTTCACCCCCGCTGACGTGGCCGCAACCTTCAACCTGATTAACACCAACCCGGCGGCGAACGTCTTCGGACTTCCGTCGCTCGCGAGTCCGGCAACGGTCTCGGGTAGCACGGTGGTCTTGAACTACGCCGTGGCGGAGTACTCGAACATCGTGGCAATTGCCGGTACGCAGTTGATGTTGCCGGCGAGTTTCGGCACTACGTACGCAACGCCGGCCACCGCGACGGTGACCGCGCCCGTTGGTACTGGTCCGTACTTGTTGAACAACTACAACTCCACACTCGTGAGCTACAAGGCCAACCCCAGTTACTGGGGTGGTACGCCCGCAGCGAGTGCGATCAATGTTCCGTCGTACGCGTCCAACACCGACGCCGCGACCGCATTGGCGAGCGGACAGTTGCAGTGGGCCGGTAACGACATTGCGAACGTGAACAAGATCTTCGTGAACGTGAACAAGGCAACGAACCACATTTACTTTGCCCCGGGCTCCACCGTGACCTTGGAATTCAACGTCACCAAGGCTCCGCTCAACAACCCTGCAGTTCGTGCCGCCATTAGTGCCGGCATCAACCGCACCGCGTTGAGTGTCAAGGGTGAGACGGGCTACGAAGCTCCGGCGACGTCGCTCAGTGCGCTCATCTTGCCTAGCCAGTCGGCCTACCTCGCTCCGGCGTATAAGAACGACATCAAGGCAACGAACCAGCCCAAGACGGTCGCAAAGATCCTGAAGAAGGCTGGATTCAAGAAGGACAAGAGCGGCTTCTACGCGAAGAACGGCAAGGAGATCAAGTTCTCGATTGAGGACCCGATCGCCTACTCCGACTACTACGCCGACATTCAGCTCATTTCGTCGGAACTAAAGTCTGAGGGCATCAACGCAACCGTAGATGGCGTCCAGGCCTCGCAGTGGTACACCGACTCGGCCGACGGTCACTTCGACTCGATCGTCCACTGGGGCAACGGCGGCACCGACCCGTACACGCAGTTCGACAACTGGCTGGACTACACGAACTCTGCGCCAATCGGCAAGACGGCGAACGCGGACTACGGTCGATACCACAACGGCCAGGTTCAGTCATTGCTGACGAAGTTGTCGGCAACGGACCCGTCGAACACGGCTGCGGTGAAGGCTGCAACGATGCCACTCGAGAAGATTGAGGCGACGACGTTGCCCGTCGTGCCGTTGTTGTACGGCGCGGACTGGGACGAGTACAGCACGGCGAACTTCACCGGATTCGTGACTGCGGCAAACCCGTACATGAACCCGTCACCGAGTGACCCGCAGCTGCCGTACATCTTGATGCAACTCAAGGCGTCGTAATTGATC
>DATCFS010000143.1:0-2342 GCA_036509375.1 Acidimicrobiales bacterium | reverse complement strand
GCAGTGCTCGCCGCCGCGCTCGCCTTCGGTCCGTCGTTTCTCTTCATCATTGTGGGAGCCCCGCGCTTCACCGCTCTGCGCGTCAACCGCTCGGTCATCTCGTTCCTTCGCGGCGCCGGTCCGTGCGTCATTGGTGCAATCGCTGGATCCTCGATCGTGCTCGGACGCTCACTCACCCAGCCCTGGCAGTTCGCTCTCTTACTCGTGGCGCTGCTCTGGTTCTTCGTCTTGAAGAGAGGCGTGGTCCCTCTTCTCTTGTTGTGTGGAGCGGTGGGCGTTGTCCTGGCGATGACCGGGATCGCGCTGTAAACGCGTCAGCGCTTCGCCAGAATCGAATTCACGCGCTGCGTTGTGGCGAGTAATTGCGGGACCAATTCCTCTCGGACCTGCTTCAGGTTGGTTCGCCCGACCGGGGTCGAAATGTTGATGGCGGCAACGGTGCGTCCGGCGGCGTCGCGCACCGGCGCCGCAACCGAACGCAGTCCGATTTCCAACTCTTGATCGTTGAGAGCCCAACCACGCTTGGCGACCTTTTCCAGCTCAGCCAAGATCTCCTTTTCCGTGCGAAGGGTGAACTTCGTCAAGGCGACCATCGGCGCCTGGGAAAGATGGCGACGCTGCTCGGCGACCGTCATATCGGCGAGCAGGACGCGACCGGTCGATGTGCAGTACGCCGGCAATCGACTACCGACGGAAAGCGAAAGGGTCATGATCCGCGACGTGGCGACTCGACTGACGAAGACAATGTCGGCACCGTCGAGGACCGACACCGAGACCGACTCCTTCACCTTGTCGCTCAAATCCTCAATGAAGGGCTCGACGATCGTTCGGAAGGGCAACGAGGAGAGAAAGGAGTAGCCGATCTCCAGAACACGCGGCTGCAGAAAGAATTTTCGATTGTCGACACCGACGTACCCGAGGGTGATGAGCGTATGGAGGAGTCGTCGACAGGCGGCGCGACTGTACCCCGTGGAGAGCGCGACTTCGCTGAGCGTCTGGCGAGGGTGATCCTCGTTGAAGGACCGAACGACTTCCAGTCCGCGCTCCAGTGACTGAACGAAGTCACGATCGCTGTCTTCCACCGTCCCTCCAAACCCTTCGATCGTTTTTTCACTATTGAGCATTCATGTTCGCACAACGAACAGTGCCGTGGTGACTCTCCTCACGACCGACTGAGGTGCCGACGTATCTTTGGTAACGCACTACATTCCTTCAATGGACTTCGCATTCGCCGAACAGTTCACGAACGAGTGGCTGGACGCGTGGAATTCGCACGATTTGGAACGAATCCTCAGCCACTTCACTGATGACGTGGTCTTCACATCACCGGTCGCCATCAGGGTCCTCGAAGGCTCGGACGGCGTCATCCGTGGGAAGGCGGCCCTTCGCCACTACTGGGGCATTGGACTCGAGCGCATTCCCGATCTCCACTTTGAACTCGAGTCGATCTATCTCGGCGTGAGGACAGTGGTGATCAACTACCGAAACCAAGCCGGCGCGCTGGTCAATGAGGTGTTGACCTTCGATGGTCCGTTGGTCGCCACCGGACACGCCACGTACGAAACGGGGCCGACAGCGTGACGGACGCCACGAACGGTGATGCCACGTACCAAAAGACCCCGTTCGAGTGGACGAACACCTTGACCCTCGTCGAATACCGTGATTCCGACCACGTCAGTTTGCACTCCGTGAGCGACGTCGATGCCTTGATCGCGGTCGTTGCTCGGGTCTTCGAGGACACCGTCGACCGGGCCGACGTGGCCACGGTCGAGGAGCTCGGTTCGACCGAGGCCGCCCGACGACTCGTGAACGCGCCACCACTGTGGCGCACGAGTTACGAACCCGAGTGGTGGCAGGTGCTTCACGTCGACGACGAAGTCGCCGGATTCATTCTGCCCGTCACCTACGACGAGAGCGACGGGCGAATCGGCACGATCTTCCACGTGGGAGTCCTCCCGGCGTACCGCGGTCAGGGTCTCAGCCGCGTACTACTTCGCCACACCGTGCACACCTTGATGGGTGCGGGCGTCGAACGAATCTTCTGCGACACGGCCGCCAACAACACGCCGATGGTTCGCTCGTTCGAGGCCGAAGGTTGGACGAGACTCGCTGACCGCGTCGTACCAATGCCCCATCACTTCGTGCGCGACCGCGACGGTGACTAGCCACGACGTCCGGCTCGGTACGCTCATCGATCGGCCGGAGGAACTTTCGACACCGCACTGTCACCCACTAGGAAGTAGCGCGACTCACGTTCGCGACCCTTCGAGAGACCGATCCGTCGAGTGACGCCAATGGCGCTGTCGGCGACCGTTGACATCGCGGAAAGAAAGCTGACCCGA
>DATCFS010000142.1:0-19584 GCA_036509375.1 Acidimicrobiales bacterium | reverse complement strand
CGATTCCACAAATCGGAGTTGTAGCTGTCGTGCGTACATCCGTCTGCCCGGGTGAACTCCCTACTCTCAAAGGATTCACTGTGCCTCGTCTTTTTGCGTCAACTTCAGCCACGATCAAAGTGAAGAAATCTAGTTCTAGATCTTTTCTGAAGCCCCTTTTTGCGATCTTGCTCGTCTTAGTCACCTTTGGAGTGGGAATGCCGTTTCAAACGGCAGCTTTTGCTATTGGTTTTCACACGGTTACATTCGTCGAAAACGACAGTTCGTCGGACCAGGTGATCGCATTTCAAACCGCAGCAACAACGACAAACCTCACTGAGTTCCAGAACCTCAGCCCCACGTTCACGAATTCCGGATACACGTTCCTGGAATGGAACACTGCTGTCGACGGAAGTGGAATGGCATATTTGGATGCTGCTTCATATAGTTTTGCGACTCCGCTGAATCTCTATGCAATATGGGCTGCACCGTTTCATCCCGTGACTTTCGTCGAGAATGACAGCGCATCTGATCCCGTTTATGCATCTCAATCTGCAAACATTCCAACGCCGCTAACGCTATTCGCGAATCTCTCACCTCGTTTCTCCAAGTTGGGTTATACGTTCATCGGATGGAACACAAGTGAGAGTGGCGGCGGAGCTTCATATGGAAACGGAGCAATATTCAATTTTAGCCAAGGCATTGTTCTTTATGCGGTGTGGCAAGTTATTCCAACAATCACCGAGGATTTCGTGTCTAACGGAGGAACCGGTTCCGTTGGTTCTCTCAGTTCACCTCAGGGTGTTGCTACAACGTTGCCTTCAAGTGCTGGTTTTGTCTATCCGGGCTACACCTTCGTCGGTTGGAATACCCAAGCCAACGGCGGGGGAACGGAGTATGCAGCGGGTGGCACCTATACATTCAGTGGCAATCAAACGCTCTACGCTCAATGGATTCCGGACGTTTATTCCGTTTCGTTTAATTACGACGAAGGGGGCGTGTCCTCTTCGTCGCTGAGCTATACCGTTGGCACCCCTGGACTTCTCTTGCCGACTCCGACGAATACGGGTTTCACGTTCAGTGGATGGTTTACATCATCAAATGGTGGAGATCTCATTGGTATTGGCGATGCAATGTTCACGCCGCTGAACTCGATTCAGCTGTATGCACAGTGGGCTGTGAACGCACCGAACCAATTGTCCTTTAGCGCAAACGGTGGACTTGGATCGATCTCGGCAATTGTTGGCAACGCTGCGATCCCAATCCTCTTACCCCCGATCAGCGGAATCTCCAATGCAGATTTTCTATTTGCAGGTTGGAACACACTCGCGGACGGTAGCGGCACCGCATTTGCGCCAGGGGAGAGCTTCACGATTTCTGGTGACGTGACGCTATTTGCACAATGGATTCCATTACCGATGGACACACTTACATTCGATGCAAATGGGGGAAGCGGAACGGTCGCGTCCATAACAGGCTCCGCAGGATCAACGATTACGTTGCCCGATCAGGCGGGATTACTTATGACAGGATTCTCGTTGAATCATTGGAATACCAAAGCAGGCGGAACAGGGACGTCCTATTCGATAGGTCAAACGATGACATTGTCAAAATCGACGGTGCTCTATGCCCAATGGAGCGGTCATAAACCAGCAGCGCTGTTTGGTGCAATTGGTGTATTCAGAAAGAATTCTGCTTTTCTCTCCGCAGCACTTAAGAACCAGATCAATCGCCTCGCACTTACAGTGCGGTCTAGGAAATATGAGATTGTGACTCTCTACGGCTACACCGCAACAACGGGATTGTCGTCGCTCAATTTTTCTCTCAGCCGAGCCCGCGCGCGAAACGTCGCAAACTTTCTACGTCATCGATTGACGGTCCTAAAGGTGAAGCACGTGACGATTAAGTCCGCGGGCGAAGGCGCAATTGCCGGTGAGTCATCTGCGGCGTTCTCCCGGGTCGAGGTCTTTGGCGTCTGATTATGACGTGGTCCAACTCTCGTTGAGCACTTCGGTGCACGCCGGACAGCGTCGGGCTCGTTGATCGATCTCTGTGCAACATGCGGGACACGGCGAAGTCGGGGGAGGACTGATGTCAAATCCGAACCGGCGCCGGAAGGCATTGAGTGGTTTTACGATGAAGAAGAACAACACGACCGCGACGATCACGAGCGTCACGGTCGTGTTGACGACGAGCCCGTATTGGAATTGACTCCCGTGGATCGTGAAGTACAGCTTGGAAAAGTCACGTTGGCCGAAGAGCGCGGCGATCAGGGGCGTGAACAGCCCGGCGACGATTGCCTGAACGACGGCGGTGAACGCGGCGCCGATGGCGACACCGATGGCGAGGTCAATAGCGTTAGCGCGTAAGGCAAAGGCGCGAAACTCCTTCAGTACGGAAGCGAAGCGACCAACCGACTTCATTTTGACCTCCTCGAGAGCCGGTGGAGGGATTCGAACCCCCGACCTGACGATTACAAATCGCCTGCGCTGCCAGACTGCGCCACACCGGCTTGGAAGTACAAGGTTAGTGAAAAATGACTGGTCTTCATATGTAGGCTGAGACCCAATGAGTGACACGACCCAGGCACACCACGGCCCCACACCACCGGGCTCGCACTATCAACCCGCGCTCAGTGTCGTGCTGATCATTGTCGTTCTCTTCGTGGCCGCAGCATTTTTCATGCTTCGTTACGTGAATCCCGCCGCCGCTCCTGGTGTGACGACAACACTCCCATCATCAGTAACGACGACGACAGTTCACCACGCGACGGTTGCCAAGTCGTCGGTTCGAGTGCAGGTCGCGAACGGCACCACGATTTCCAACCTCGCGCGTTCTTACACCCAGGACTTGTTGACGCAAGGCTGGAACACACAGCCTCAGGTGAACGGCCCCAAGGAGACAAAGACGGTCGTCTACTACAACCCCGGTTTTAAGTGGGCGGCGATTCAGATCTGTAACCGGATTCATATCAGCGTCCACGCGGTGCAGGCTCTCAACGGTCAGCGACCGGTCGCGGGCGCATCGAGTGACGACGTGATTGTGATTCTCGGACCCGACGCGCCCAGGGGCGGCTGACTACTCCTGAGGCGGCAGCTTCACCGCGTACCGCTTGAGCGCGGCGCGTAATACCTCCATCGACATCGGTCGTAGTTCTTCGAGCGGTCGGTTGCGGTGTCGTCGTACACCGAGGTCGACCTGAGCGAGACTGTGCACGCCGAATTCACGAGCGATGTCGATGAGGAGTGCGATCTCGACTCCATAGGCCTTCTCCAACGTAATGACGTCGAAGGCGCTTCTGCGGCCCGCGGTCTCGCCGGCGAGCGGTTGACGGATCTCTCCGAGACCGGGATAGAGGAGTGAGAGGATCGGCCGCGCCGCCAATTCGTTCACGCGCCCGCCCCCAGTTGGCATGTTGTGCAACGGCCGCTCGTAGTAGCCCTTTACGAGTTGGATCTCGGGACGTTGGAGGAGCGGCTGAACCAGTCGGGCGACGAACTCGGAGGTCGTGTTCATGACGTCGGCGTCCAAGAAGACGACAATGTCCGACGTGGTCGCCTCCAATCCGGCCCGCATCGCCTCACCCTTGCCGCTCGGTCCGTCGAGTCTCACGACTCGGGCGCCGTGATGATCGGCCACCGTGGACGTGTCGTCAACCGAGTTGTCGTTGACCACGACAAGTTCGTTGATCAGGTGTTTATTGACCAGAACCGCGTCGAGGACGGCGCCGACGGTCGCGGACTCATTGCGCGCGGGGACAATAACGGCGATTGAGGTGTCGCCCTTCAGTTTCGTGACGTGCTCGAGATCGAACTCGTCACGACTGAGTGTCCACGGGACATCGGCGTTACTCACCCAGTTGAGGTTAGAGGTTCGTTTCTCGAGGTCGCACTTGACAGGGCCCCGTGCGAGCGACGAGAATTGTGGGGTCATCAAGAGCGACTGAGGGACGGCCCCGTTGAAGTCGCGACAACCAGTGTGGTACTTGAGCATCCCGCTCACCACACCAGGTGCCAAAGGCCGAACGATGAAAAGGGAGTTATGAGTTTCGCAACAGGTCTGATATGTCGAGAGTGTGGCACTGCCTATCCCAGTGAAGCGCGCTACTCGTGTGAGTTCTGCTTTGGTCCCCTAGAGGTGGAATACGACCTCGCGTCGGCTCGAGGCGTCGTGACGCGCGAGTCGATCGCGAGTGGTCCCAACTCCATCTGGCGCTACAAGGCGCTGCTCCCCGATCCAGGTGAGGAGCCGGTCGACCTCGGCGCCGGCTGGACGCCGCTGCGACGTTCCACGCGCCTCGCCGACGTCCTTGGTGTTCGTGAGTTGTGGTTGAAGGACGACACGCGCAATCCGACGGGGTCCTTCAAGGACCGCGTGGTGTCAGTCGCGATGTCGAGTGCCCGACGACTTGGCTTCACGACGGCGGCATGCGCCTCCACGGGCAATCTCGCGACGTCGGTCGCGGCGCACGCCGCGTTTATTGGCTGGCCGAGCGTCACCATCATCCCGTCGGACCTCGAGAAGTCGAAGATCGCGATGACGTCGATCTTTGGTGGG
Source organism: Acidimicrobiales bacterium (assembly GCA_036509375.1). Taxonomy (GTDB): domain Bacteria; phylum Actinomycetota; class Acidimicrobiia; order Acidimicrobiales; family RAAP-2; genus RAAP-2. The sequence goes on along the minus strand of DATCFS010000142.1, from coordinate 15,048 downwards.
ACGGTTCTCGGCGTCGAAGGGAACTACGACGACGTCAACCGGCTCTGCGTCGAGTTGGTCGCCGAACACGCCGACTGGGCCTTCATGAACGTGAACCTTCGTCCGTATTACGCCGAGGGATCCAAGACGCTTTCGTTCGAGATCTGCGAACAGCTGGGCTGGCGAACGCCGGCCCAGGTCGTCGTGCCGCTCGCGTCGGGCAGCCAGTTCACCAAAGTCGCAAAGGGCTTCAAGCAGTTCGTGGAGCTCGGTCTGGTCGAGGGTCCGGTGCCGATCCTCTTTGGCGCGCAAGCGACGGGATGCTCGCCAATTGCCACCGCGTTCGCGAGCGGCGCGGAGGTCGTGACGCCGCAACGTCCCAACACCATCGCGCGTTCACTCGCGATAGGTAATCCAGCTGACGGACCGTACGTACTCGACGGACTGCGCGCGCAGGGTGGCGACTGCGGATCGGTATCCGACGAGGAGATTCTCGAGTGCATTGGTCTGCTCGCCCAGACCGAAGGCATCTTCGCGGAAACGGCAGGCGGGGTGACCGTTGCGTCACTGCGTCAGATGCTTCGTCGCGGCACGATTGACCCGGAGCAGTCCATTGTCGCAATTATCTCGGGACACGGCCTGAAGACCCTGGACGCCGTGGTCGAGACCGCGACCGTGAGTTCGACCATTACGCCATCGCTCGAAGCGGCGGAAGAGGCGTTGCGTTTCCACCAATTGGTGGCGACGTCATGAGTGTGACGGTCCGTCTTCCGAGCCAGTTGCGAACCCTCGTGGGCGGCGCGGGTGAGGTGCCCGTGGAGGCCGGCACCGTTCGCGAGGCCATCGTGGCCGTCGATGCGGCCTACCCGGGCATCGCCTTTCGGGTGCTCGACGATCGAGGCGCCCTGCGCCGTTTCGTCAACGTCTTTGTCGCTGACGAGGATGTTCGATTCCTCGACGGACTCGACACCGTGGTCGAGTCAGGTCAGACGGTTTCGCTCGTGCCGGCCGTCGCCGGCGGCTGATCCTCGTTAGCACTCGCCCCCCTAGACTGCTAATATCGCAGTGCACCAAAAGGGTGTCTCGCATTAGGAGGAATCACAGTGGCGAAACTGATCGCTTTCGATGAAGAGGCCCGCCGGGCGCTGGAGCGCGGCATGAACAAGTTGGCTGACGCCGTGCGCGTCACGCTAGGGCCAAAGGGACGAAACGTCGTCCTCGACAAGAAGTGGGGAGCTCCCACCATTACGAACGACGGCGTATCCATCGCCAAGGACATCGACCTCGAAGATCCGTTCGAGCGCATCGGCGCCGAACTGGTGAAGGAAGTCGCCAAGAAGACAGACGAAGTTGCCGGTGACGGCACCACCACCGCCACAGTGCTCGCCTGGGCCATGGTCCGCGAAGGCCTGAAGAACGTGGCCGCCGGCGCGAACCCCATGTCGCTGAAGAAGGGCATCGAGACCGCCGTGGAAGCGGCCGTGGCGTCACTGCACGACCTCGCCAAACCCGCTGACACGAAAGAGCAGATCGCGCAGGTGGCCTCAATCTCGGCCGCCGACGACGAGATCGGCTCGATGATCGCCGACGCCATCGACAAGGTCGGCAAGGACGGCGTTATCACCGTTGAAGAGAGCCAGTCGTTTGGCATGGAGATGGACCTCGTCGAGGGCATGCGCTTCGACAAGGGCTTCATCGCGCCGTACTTCGCGACCGACACCGAGCGTATGGAAGCGGTCCTCGAGAACGCCTACATCCTGCTCGTCTCGAACAAGATCACCTCCGTACGCGACATCCTTCCCGTATTGGAAAAGGTCATGCAGTCCGGTCGTCCGCTGTTGATCATTGCCGAGGACATCGAGGGCGAGGCCCTCGCCACGCTCGTCGTGAACAAGATCCGCGGGACCTTCAAGTCCGTTGCCGTGAAGGCGCCGGGCTTCGGTGAGCGTCGTAAGGCGATGCTCCAGGACATTGCGATCCTGACCGGTGGCACCGTCATCTCCGAGGAGATCGGTCTCAAGCTCGAGAGCGCGGACGTCGAGATGCTCGGCAGCGCTCGCAAGGTCGTGGTCACCAAGGATGAGACCACCATCGTCGAGGGTGCTGGCTCGGAAGAGGACATCAAGGGACGTATCAGCCAAATCAAGGCGGAGATCGACAACACCGACTCGGACTACGACCGCGAAAAGCTCCAGGAGCGACTCGCCAAGTTGTCCGGTGGCGTCGCCGTCATCAAGGTCGGAGCCGCGACGGAAGTTGAGCTGAAGGAAAAGAAGCACCGCATCGAAGACGCAGTCTCGACGACGAAGGCAGCCATCGAAGAGGGCGTCGTGCCCGGCGGTGGCGTGGCCCTGCTGCGAAGTCAAGCCCGCATTCTCGAAGCGGCTGACAAGCTCAGTGGTGACGAAGCAACCGGAGCCCGCATGGTCGCTAAGGCCGTCGAAGCGCCGCTCAATCAGATCGCGGTCAACGCAGGTCTCGAGGGTGGCGTCATCGTCGACAAGGTCCGCAATCTGAAGAAGCCGACCGAGGGACTCAACGCCGCGACCGGTGACTACGAGGACCTCATCAAGGCCGGTGTCATTGACGCGGCCAAGGTAACGCGCTCGGCACTGCAGAATGCGGCCTCCATCGCCGCGCTCTTCCTGACGACTGAGTGCGTCATCGTGGACAAGCCCGAAGAGAAGGTCAGCGCCATGCCCGGCGGTGGCATGGACGACTACTAAATCGCTCTTTTCGCCTGATGTTGTGATAACCGTGGGGCCTTCGGGCCCCACGGTTTTTCTTTGACGAGTCAAAGTTTGACGGTGCGGTCGAGGCCGTAACATTGGACCATGTCGCCCACCGAACCACTTGTTCCCTCGCGCGGTCTCAACGTCATCCACCTCTTTTGCCACCCCGAGCGCGAAGTCGATACCGGCGCTGTGCGAAAGGCCGTCGATGATGCCATGGCCTCGCGTCTCCAAGTTGTCACGGCCGCCATCATGGGTGCCAAAGCCGATACGTGCTTCATGGCGCTCGGCGAGGATCTCTGGGAACTGCGAAAGTTTCAAACGGCGATTCAGTCGGCCGGCTTCAAGGTGGCTGAGAGCTACGTGTCGGTGACGGAAGTGAGTGAATACGCCGCGGGCATGCCCGAGAAGATGATCAACGACCGCCTCTACCCGACGTTGCCACCCGAGGGGAAGAAGGCCTTCTGCTTTTACCCCATGTCGAAACGACGTGGTGAGACGAACAACTGGTACGCGCTTGCCTACGACGACCGCGAACGCTTGATGCGCGAACACGGCGCCCATGGTCGCGAGTTCAAGGGACGAATCCTTCAGGTCGTCACCGGATCCACCGGCCTCGACGACTGGGAGTGGGGCGTCACCCTGTTCGGTGTCCACATTGATGACCTGAAAGAGTGCGTCTATTCGATGCGCTACGACGAGGCCTCCACGCTCTACGCCGAATTCGGAGCGTTCTACACGGGTCTCGTGGGCACGGTTGACGAAGTGCTTGACGCCACGCTCGCCTAGAGCCCGTTGCTAGCGTTCTGACGATGGAGAGCGTTCCCGAAAAGACACTGCTGCGCTGGGCCGAGTCGCTCGCCGGCGTGGCGCGAACGGGCATTGGGTTCACGGAAAGTCAATACGAACGCGAACGCTTCGAAGAGATTCTGAAGATCGCGGGTGACATCAAGGTCGCCGCCGAAGAGGGACTGGACGGGGTGCTCGACAGCGGTGGCTACGTCGACGAGTGGATGAAGGACGTGGGCGCGGGCGTCGCCGGCTATCAGACGCCCAAGGTCGCGGTCGGCGCCGCGGTCACGAATGACCGAGGTGAATTGCTGCTCATTCAGCGAGCCGACTCTGGCTTCTGGCTCTATCCGACCGGCTGGTGTGACGTCGGCTACTCGGCACCCGAAGTCGTCGTGAAGGAGGTCCAGGAAGAGACCGGTTACGACGTCGAGGTCGAACGACTCATCGGGGTTCTTGACGGAATGCGGCTCGGATCGTCGCGGATTCCGCTCTATTCGCTGCTCTTCTTCTGTCGGGCCGTTGGCGGCGAGATGAACATTCATCCCTTGGAATGTTCTGACGCCGGATGGTTCACGCGCGACACGCTCCCGACTCCGATCATTGGTGCCGAACGATGGGCCGAGCCAATCTTTGACGCCATCGACGGCGTACGACGTGACGTCTTTTACGACGACCTCCGTCGACCGGTCTGGAGGGGTGACCTATGAGCGTTCGCGTCGACATTGCCAACGAGTCCAGTGACGAACTCGTCGAAGCATTGAATCGCCTTGTGCCCCAGTTATCAACGACAGCCCCGCCCCTAACGTCGACCCAAGTTGAAGAGCTCATTCAATCTGAAACGTCGATAGTCTTCGTCGCTCGAGAAGGGGAGAACATCGTGGGTTCGTTGACGCTCGTCGTCTTTTCCATACCAACGGGCGTGCGCGCGTGGATTGAGGACGTCGTCGTTGACAGTTCGGCGCGCGGTGCGGGTATTGGTGAAGCACTGACGATGGCCGCAATTGACGAGGCCCGTCGCCGCAACGTGCGATCGATTGATCTCACCACGCGTCCCTCGCGTGAGCCGGCCAACCGTTTATACGCACGTCTCGGCTTCGAGCGACGCGAGACCAACGTATATAGGTACACACTCAAGTAGATGCACAGTAGCGATGGCAGAATGATCGCGTGGCATTACTCCCCAACAAGTTAATTGCGGACCGTCTGGAACTCCGAGCCTTTTCACTGACTTACTTTGAAGATGCTTTCGAAGCAGTGAAGGAGAGCCTGCCCGAGGTTCAAAGGTGGCTTTGGTGGGCACAAGAGCCACTCGATGAAAGTTCTTACAGAGACTTCGTTCGGATCCAGTCGGAGAACTTCGCGAATGACGTTGAGTGGCGTTATTTCATCTTTGATCGCTCAGCCGGCAACCTCGTTGGCGGCGGCAGTATTGATTTGATGAAATCCGGGGTCCGCCGGTCGGCCAATATTGGTTACTGGATTCGCACGTCTTGCGTTGGTCGAAATTTTGCAACTCGGACCGCTCAAATCTTGACAGATGCTGCATTCAGCTTTCTGCCAGAGATCTCATCGGTTGAGATAGACATGGATGTAGCAAACATCGCGAGTGCTCGTATTCCGGAAAAGCTCGGCTATGCCTTCATGGGAGAAGTCGACAAGGCTGTCCGAGCACCGGGTCACACAGGTCGCGGATTCGTCTGGACGATGATTCGTTCTGACTGGAGGGGCAGCGAATTCACTTCCACCGAAAAACGGTAGACAAACGTGTTTCGGTTTCGGTTTCGGTTTCGGTTTCGGTTTCGGTTGAGTAGCCCGCCGATTGTGATGGCATACTGAGGTTGTGCGACGGCCTTCACGCTTGTTGGCGATGCTGTGTGTACTCGTGGCGTGGTGTGCGGTTCCGGTTGGCGCCGCATCGGCGACTGCGGCACCCGTGGCTCCGTGCGCGGCGTCCTCGGTACGAATTACTGACTACAACACCGTGGTCGGCGCTGGACACGTCAACGACCTCTTCTGGATCAAGAACGTGAGTCATCAAGCGTGCTCGCTGCGTGGGTACGTGCGAGCTGCCTTTGTTGGTGTCTACGGCATTGGAACTCCGTACAAGCATCCGAAAAGGCTCACGGTTCGTGAGGGGCACCTATACGGTCGCGGCGGTAACGCACTCGGGGGCATCAATGATGGGAGTCCGATTCCACGAGTCACGATTCGACCAGGCGGCGGTGTGGCGTCATTCTGGCTCGACGGCGTCGATATACAGGTCGGGAATCCGCCGGGCCGTTGCATCATCTCCCACAGGATGCTGGCGTGGCTTCCAGGTTCGTCGACGTCAATTGTCGTCCAGCCACATCGCTCCAACGGCTACTACTGGTGTGGAGGCTTCTCGGCCCTGCCGATGCTTCCGGGAAATTCGGGTTCTGAGCCTTCGAGACCGCTGACCTACTACTTCGGTGCTTCTGGGTAGATTTCCTCCACTCCAGAGATAGCATCCGACGATATGGGCCAAGGACTTTTGTTGCGGGTCACCGGAATGTTCTTTGTCGTCTCCTTGGTCTCGACGTCGAGTTGGATTGCCACTTCCGACGCAAGTGGCCAAACGCCAGCGGAGCGAAACTGCACCCTCTCGTCGCTCAAGATCACACAAACCTCCAATGGAGGTCTCGGTCACCAGTGGCTCATTCTTTTGGTTCAAAACCAGAGCGATTCGAGCTGCAAACTCTCCGGCTACCTGTCGATCAACGTACTACTGGGCAGCGGACCATTCTCGAATCAAAACGGTGCGGCGAAGAGATCGAGGGCGGGATCGCATGTAAGTGCGACTGATCAGTTCAGCGTGTACGGCGGAGGCATCTCTTCGGAGGTCCCCGGCACACGACTCGCGCTCCCCGTTGTGTCGCTACGGCCACGTGATGGATCGGCGTCGTCAATTCTCGGCTGGAGCGGGGAGGGCGGGGGCAGGGCCTGCCCTTGGTTCCGATCGATCACCGTCGGCTGGAGGGGAAGTTATGCGAATCTACGTGTCGGCCCTGATCTGCTTTGCAGTCAAATTTTCGTGACTCCGATTGTCCCTGGAACGACCGGGGATTTGAACGAAAGTCGTTGATCGGATTTCTACCGAGGGGCACTACTCGGGCGCGCGTCGGCAGACCATTGAGGAGTGGCACACCGAGAACGCGGGGCTGTAAGTATTCATTGGTGGACATTGAAGAGCTCGGATTTGAGCACAGGGATTCCGTTATTGCGCTGTGGCAACGCGCCGGCCTCACTCGGCCCTGGAACTCCCCGTACGACGACTATGACCGGGCAACTCGAATGGAGTCGTCCGTCGTGCTCGGCGTTGTCGAGGACGGCGACGTGGTGGCGACGGTCATGGTTGGCCACGACGGTCACCGAGGTTGGGCGTACTACCTGGCGGTCGAAACGTCGAGATTGAAGACCGGGCTCGGGGCGGCGATGATGAGCGCAGCAGAGGAGTGGGTTCGACGAAACGGAATACCGAAGATTCAACTTATGGTGCGAGCGGAGAATCTCACGGTACGGGATTTCTATCTCCACCGCGGTTACGAAGCATCCGACGTCACCGTGTACGGACTTCGGCTCGAAGTGGAACACTTGTAGTCTCCTCACTGTGATTGAGATTTCAAAATTCCGACTTCGCGACGGTCAAGATGTGAACGACTTCATTGACATTGACGCGGCCTATCAAACCGATTTCATCTATCAGCAACCCGGCATCGTGCGGCGTGTGGTCGCTCACGACCTCGATGGTCAGTGGATTGTCATCACGAACTGGCGATCGAAGAGGGATGCGGAGAACGCCAAGAGTGCCATGTCGTCGTCGGACGCCGCCGTCCGGTTCGAGTTGGCAGTTGAACGAATAACGCCCTCGGAGTACTTCAAGGCATTGCCGCGATAAGTGTTCTACTGCTGAACCAACATGAGGAAATTTCCCTCGGGGTCCTCAATCGCCGCGAGGGTCTGGCCGTTGGGCAAATCGAACGGTGCCATGACTTCCTTGCCGCCGAGTTCGATGGCCAGGTTGAGTGACGTTTGCAGATCCCTCACTTGCACGTAGAGCGAAACACCGGGGACTGCGCCGGCTTGGATATGTCCAGCCGGTCCGCCCTCGGGTGCCCCGATACCGACCTCAATCGACATGAAGGGTCCGTCGCCAATAGTCCAGTTAAAGAGTTGCGAGTAGAACGAGCGTTGTGTGTCGACGTCAACGGCAACGATCGACCAATGGACGAGTGGTCGAGGCCAGTCCGAAGTCATCTCCTAAAGTTAGCGACGTGCTCGCAACTTGTGCGGGAACGAGCGGAGGTCCGTGTTGAATAGGGACCAACCAATTGCCAAGAGTCCGTCAGAGACATCGACTCGATACGTTGCGTTCATCCGAAACGTGATGATCGGACGGTCAGATCTGCACGCGAACGTTCTGCTCGAGCTCTTTGACGGTGCCGGCGCGCAAGAGACCCGTTCGCATCTGGCTACTGGCAACGTCTCCTTCATCAGTCGCGAATCGTCCCTCGAGGCAATTGTTGAAGCGACACAGCGAGGTATTCGTTCAACGATGGGTCGATTCGAGCCGGTGTTTGTGCGCTCAGTCGACGCGCTCCGACAGGCTGTGCGGGCCAACCCCTTCGCCGAGGTGCCCATTGTCGAGATTCGTGATCGTTGCGTCACCTTCACCGAACTGTCGGGAGGTCGGTTGAACGTACCCATTCACTCGGCTCGAGGTGATGTCGTCATCTTTGGACAGGATGGTCACGACATCTACTCCGCAACGCACCTAGTAAATGGGCGAGGTGGCAATCCCAATCGGATGATTGAAAAGGAACTTTCCTGTCGAGCGACGACGCGAAACTGGAACACGGTGGAGCGAATCGTGAAGATGTTTGACGATTGACGAGCGCGAGTCCATTGACAGAGCGGGCGACGTGTGTTTGTATGCCGCTATGACAATTGCCAAAGTTCAAGTGGTGTCGGTGCCCGTCAGTGACCAGGACCGCGCGAAAGAGTTTTACGTCAACGTTCTCGGGTTCGACGTACTCCAGGACATGTCCATGGGACCCGAGATGCGTTGGCTTCAGGTAGCGCCGAAGGGATCCGAAGATTCGCTGGCACTTGTCACGTGGTTCGACACGATGCCCGCAGGTTCCTTGCGGGGTCTGGTGTTTGAAACGCCCGACCTCGAAGCGACCGTCGCCGAGATCGACGCTAACGGCTTCACTATTGTCGGCGAGATCGACGAGCAACCGTGGGGACGGTTTCTCACGTTCGAGGACCCCGACGGCAATGGACTCATTCTTCGCCAACCAGTCTCGATGGGCTGACCAAAACCTACGAGCGAGCCGAGGACGACGTACACCGTTACTCATTTGACGCCCGCCGCGGAGCAGAAGTGCTCAGGCTTCGAGCATCCTACGTCAGCGCGACAGCGCAGCTTCGACATGCGAAAGGAACGTCGACTGAAGTTCGCTCGAGTTGACCTGGAAACGAGTGAACTCTTCATCGGGCATCAGTCGCACGTCAGCGAAAATCCCAGCGGGATCCTCATGAAAGTGCAAGAACGGCTTCGATTTTCGATAGAAAACGCCGGGACTTCTTTCTACGAGTTCCTCGTAGGTTCGAATGCGTTCTAACAACGGTGAAAGTGCGTTGAGTGTCGAACGCGTTGCGTGTTTCACGAGTGAGAGTGTACTCACGCAACCTCGAACGGGTTATTGAAGCGAAGAATGGGCACGACCAAGGGAATGCTCGCCGCGTGTGGAAAAAGCGAACTTAAACTGGATGACATGAGAGGTCGTCTTCCCGGTGAAGGTCGATACGCACACGTGGAGCGTGAACAACGTTGGCAGCTTCGAATGGTTCCTTCCGACGCAACAAACGCACGATTGATTATCGATCACTACATCGTCGACACCACGCTTCGACTGCGGATGGTCGAAGAACCCGACGGCGCCGTTTACAAACTGAGTCAGAAAGTGCGTGCCACCGTCGATAATCCGGAGTTGGTGAAGATCACCAATACGTATCTCACGGCCAACGAATTTGACCTTCTCTGCATTCTTCCATGCTCGATTATTGCGAAGAATCGTTGGTCGCTTACCTCGGAAGGACACGAGTTCGCCGTCGATGAGTTCAGGGGTCGCCACTTTGGATTGGTCCTCGCGGAGCGGGAGTTTGGCGAGGACGAGGCACGCCTAGCGGTGCCTGAATTCGCCGTCGTCGAGGTGACGCAGGACAACCAGTACTCGGGGGGTTGGCTCTCGACGGCGACTGACGCGGAGATCCATCGACTCATCGCTACGGTGACGGACGACCGACGAATCTCTTGATCAGCCTCCTTGTGTGACGTTCACTGAGTGCGACGGCGAGCGGTCGGTGTGTCGCGGGTGTGCACGAGGTGGAACGACCTGGCCGCGACGTCGCTAATTGTCGTCACGGAAACGTCATTCATCGTGCTTCCAGTGATTGGCATCCATTTGTAGGCTTCGCGAGTGACTGGTCCACCATCCGAAGAATGGGCATCACTACGCATCGTTGTACAAGGAGCGTCCGGCAGTGGCAAGTCATCGCTGGCGACGGCTCTCGCCGCTCACCTCGCTATTCCCCGACTCGAACTCGACTCCATCTACCATCAACCGGGATGGACGTCGCTCGACGTCGTTGAATTTCGACGACTCGTCAGTGAGTTCGCGGCCCGGTCCGCGTGGGTCGTCGACGGCAACTACAGCCAGGTTCGTGACCTCTTGTGGTCACGGGCAAACATCATTGCGTTCGTCGATCTCCCTCGTCGAGTCGTCATGGCGCGCCTTATCAAGCGCACTTTTCGGCGAATGTTGCGCCACGAGGAACTCTGGAACGGCAATCGTGAGTCGTTGCGCAATCTCGTCTCGACCGATCCAGCGCGCAACATCATCCTCTGGTCGTGGCTCACTCACGCCAAATACCACCATGTCGTCCCCAACGAGGCGAGAGAACAAGCGAGGCAGGCAACGGTACTGACACTGCAATCGTCGCGAGAGGTTCAGACATTTCTTCGAAACGTCCGTACTTTCGTTTGAGTTCGCTCCATCACGTCGAGGATTCAAAGCCGGCGAATCGTCGCGCATTGTCGAGAGCGCGTGCGCCGATCGGGGCGTACGTGGGCTCGTCGCGAACGCCCAACATCATGAACATAAGGCCGAAGTGGACGGCCCACCCGCGTGTGCGAGCGATGGTGGCGTCGTCGACGGGTCCGTACGCGCGAAAGAACGTTGGGAGTGCGGACAGCGGCAGCGACATGAATGCGCCGGCGAGGTCGGTTGCTGGATCACCGGCACACAGGTCGCCAAAGTCGACGACTCCTACCAGTCGACCGTCGCGGTAGATCGTGTTCGCGGGATGAAGGTCGCCGTGAATCCACTGCGGATCGCCCAACCAGGCCGGTGCTTCAATTGCGCGACGCAATATCTTTGACACGGCGTTTGCGTCAATGGCGTCGCCCAACCGCTCAATTCGTTGCGAATACGACGGTACGTGCCGTCTCAGCGCAACGCTGCGAAATTCGTTGACGGGCGCGTCCGGGGGCGCGGTTTGGTGGAGGCTCCGAAGGAACAAACCTAGGATTTCGGCGCCACCGCCGTTGGTATCAAACAGGGCTTCGTTGCCCGCCACGCCATCGATCCACCTCGAGATCGCCCACGGCCACGGATAGATCTCGTCGGCGTGTCCGGCGCGAACGGGTGTTGGCGTTCTCAAGGGGAGGCGCGGCGACAAGTCGGGTAACCACTTGAGTTCGTTCGCAATCAATCGGGCCGCGACAGTCCTACGGGGCAGTCGGACGACGAGATCCGCGCCGAGCCGCCAAATCGAGTTATCAAAGCCGACCGCAACTTCACGAATCTCCTCGCTCGCGAGGTCGGCGTGTTGCGAGCGCACGAGATGGTCGACGAGGGCCGCATCAATTGAGATCTCCGCGTCGGGCCAATTCACAAGTATCGACTCTACGGTGCTCCATCAATTGACGATGGGCGACGAGTTGTCAGGGCCTCTCGATAGTCTCGGGCGATGACCTATGACATTGACATCATTACGGGCACAATTGCCAAACACGCAGCGGAATTGGCGGACGACGCCCAGGGTCATCTCGACGACGAGGTTGAGCACTGTCCCGGCTGGGTGGTGGCCGACGTTCTTCAACATTTGGTCGAGGTGTACTGGTTTTGGACGACCGTGGTGGCTGAACGACTGCAGGACCGCCCAGAGTCGGGCCGACCGGCCCCCGTCGAACGCGATGAACTGATTTCGACGTTCATCTCCTCCGCCAAGAAGTTGGTCGCCGCTCTTCGTGACACCAATCAAATGGACACGGTCTATACGTGGGCGCCGTCGCAGCACAACGTTGCCTTCGTGAGCCGCCATCAGGTCCAAGAGATCGTGGTCCACCACTGGGACGTTCGTCACGCCACGGGTCGCGTTATCTTGATTGAACCTGACGTTGCGGCCGACTCCGTCGACGAATTCTTGACGTTCTCGGTGTCCAACACTGCCGACCCGGCCGAACCGCCGCGACCGGCGTTGGGCGGTCCGCTGGCACTCGCGTGCAGCGACGTTGACGCCAGCTGGACCATTGTGGACGACGTCGTACCGGGGACCATTCGATTCACCTCGGGCGTTGCCGAAGGGGTTCCCGTGCTCACGTCCACGGCGTCAGATCTGCTGCTCTGGCTGTACGCACGTCTTGAACTCTCGGGTGACGAGTTGGCCGAGAAGCGCGGTCGACGACTGCAGGCGTTGACGTTCACCGACTAAGGGAGTGAGCAAAAACGGCGAAGGGGCGCCCTCGTCACCGACAAGACCTAGTCGGTGATGCGAACGCCCGAGCCGTAGAGATCGGGCCGACGGTACTGCATGACCGCAATCTGGTGACGACGACGGAGTACTTCGTCGAGGTCAATGGTGGCCATGACGACCTCTGGTTGGTTGGTGAGGGATTGGCCGACCACGACGCCCCAGGGGTCAACGATCATCGAGTGGCCGTAGGTGGCGATTCCCTCATTTGTGGTGCCGACTTGGGCCGCCGCGACAACGAAGGCGTGGTTCTCGATCGCGCGCGCGCGGATGAGGGTGTCCCAGTGCGCGGCCCCCGTGACGGCGTTGAAGGCAGCGGGCACCGCGAAGAGTTCGGCTCCTTCGCTCGCCAATGCTCGGTACAACTCGGGGAACCGTACGTCGAAGCAAATCGTCATGCCCAGTGCAAAGAGTGTCAGATTCGCCACGACGAGTTCGTCGCCCGCGGCGGTCGCGTCGGACTCGCGGTGAACAATCTCGCCTGGCAGATCCACGTCGAAGAGATGAATCTTCCGGTACGTCGCAATGATGTCGCCCGTGGAACTGAGCAGCACGCTCGTGTTGAAGAACTTTCCCGCAATCGGCGAGCGTTCCAAGAGACTGCCAAGGTGCAAGGTCACGCCAACTTCACGTGCAACGTCCGCCATGCGATCGGTGGTCGGGCCGGGGATTGGCTCGGCGGCTCGCTCGAAACTTTTAGGCGGTCCAAGATAGTTGAAGTATTCGGGAACTTGCACGTAGGTTGCTCCCTGTCTTGCGGCGAGGGCAATGAGATCGATGGCCCTCGTGACGTTGCTCTCAACGTCCGATCCTGATGAGAGTTGCACAGCGGCGACAGTGACGTGCCTCACATCCGCTCCCTCCCACATCTCGTAACTCGCAACTTACAGGGAACGGTGGGATTCTCTAAACCCCAGAGTTCGGCCACCGGCTTGACGAACGAGCATCCGGCGCGATACCCCTAGGTCGTGGATTCGGGGGCGGTCCAATCGTAATGTCGAACGATCTCGGCGACCTCGATCTCGTAGTCCTCGTAGAAACGTGAACGCCCCAACGCCTGTGCCGCTCGGTGTTCGGGCAACTCGCGCCAGGCCTCGAGCAGGTGCATGCTTCGAAAGTACGACACGGTGATTCCCGTCCGAGACGAATCGTCGCGGAAACTCGCGTGGCCAATGTAGCCGGGCATTGTGACGACCATTCGATCCATTCGGTCTGACCAGTCGTCGTATTCCTGCGTCGAATGCCCGGTGCGCGTCGAGCGGAAAATGCAAACCACCTGCCGGTCGGCGTCCATTGACGAATCGTACTGCGAACAGGTGATTGACGACCCGCCGATATTCGGTAGCGTACCTACATGTCCGACACGCCCGATCGCTATTCCCACGGTCATCATGAATCGGTGCTGCGAAGTCACGTGTGGCGAACGGCAGCGAATTCAGCCGGTTTCCTACTGCCTCATCTGCACGCTGGCGACGATCTGCTCGACATTGGCTGCGGTCCCGGGACCATCAGCATCGATCTCGCGGGCATCGTTGCGCCAGGTTCGGTGACGGGGATTGACCGATCAAGTGATGTCATCGAGAAGGCGCGGTTAACGTCGATGTCGAGTGGGCGCGACAACATTACTTTTGAAGTCGGCGACGTGTACGACCTCAGATTCGCGGACAACCATTTTGACGTGGTCTACGCCCATCAGGTGCTGCAACATCTCAGTGATCCAGTGGCCGCACTGCGTGAGATGCGTCGTGTCCTGCGGCCCGGCGGTCTTCTCGCGGTACGTGACGCCGACTACAGCGCATTCACCTGGTCACCGTCTGACCCGCGGCTCGATCGCTGGATGGAGCTGTATCACGAGATCACGACGCGCAACGACGCCGATGCCGACGCCGGCCAGCATTTGGCATCGTGGGTTTCTGAAGCGGGATTCTCGTTGGTCGAAGAAGCATTTTCCACGTGGACCTTTGACGAACCTGACGAACGAAGGTGGTGGGGAGGGCTTTGGGCCGACCGGGTTCTTCAGAGTGAGTTTGCAAGCCAGGGTGTTGAATATGGGCTCACTTCGTTGGCCGAACTGTCAACCCTGAGTGACGCCTTTCGTATTTGGTCGGAGATTGACGACGGCACATTCAACGTCGAACACGTTGACGTTCTGGCAAGAAAGTAATTCCTCAAGCAATTGCGCTGAAGTGCGGGTTAAAGATGAGTCCCACGACGTGACCCTGTGGATTCACGAACGACGCGACGACGATGCCGTCGCCAACGTCTTGGGGCGCTTCTCGGATCGTACCGCCGGAACTCTCGGCGTCGGCCAGTGCAACGGCGACGTCGTCGACACCCCAGTACGTCGTGGGGGCGGAGTCATCGTCGGAGGGAACCAGGCCGAGTTCGTACCCACCTACGTTGAACCCGACGTAGAACGGTTCATCGAAGTAGGGGCCGAAGCCGAGGAATCCCGACCACCACGCCTTGGCGGCGACGACGTCGGGCGTGGGATAAATGAGTGTTCGAAGACCTTTGAGGTGAGCTGACATGTCGTCAAGGTAGCAAAATCGTGTCACAGTCGCTTCGGCGACAACGTGAACTCCCTCTCTCCACGAGAATCCAAACGGAGATTGCCGGAATGTTCACCCCCGTTGCGGGCGATGGAACTGAGGAACGAGCGCTCCGGCATCGTTGAGACCCAGTGCCTTCTCAAAACCAGCGGCCA